>JAQWDG010000139.1 GCA_028705545.1 Methanoregula sp.
GCGCCTTCCCGTTGATCACTTCGTCGCGATACACCGGGTGGGAGAGCAGGATCTTGAGCGACTTGCTCTCTTTTTCTTTTGTTATGAGATCGAATCCCATCGCGATCCCGAGGATCGCCCCGAGGAATACAAGGTACGTCGCAACCGTACCAAAGACGGTCATGACACTCGGCCGCTCGTCCATGTACCCGGCAAGCGGGGATGACGATGCGGTCGAACGCTGGTCGGTGTAGGTTCTAAGATCCTTCTGGTACTGCGCGATGCCGCCGATCATGCCGATGATGGCGATGATAAGGAAGATGGAAAATATCAGGACAAATTTCCTGCTCTGGATATGATCGAAAAATTCCTTGTGCGCAACGGTAAGAAGGCCGGAGGAAGCCCGGTTCTTTCCGGCCATTACGACGCCTCCTGGTAGTACGAGAGGAACGTATCCTCAAGCGTGTATTCTTCCTTTGCCAGCTCTCGGAGCGGGATGCCGTCCGCCGCTAATGTATCCGCGATAAAATCCCGGAGATCTTCTGTGGCGGCGAGCGTTGCACTGCACCGGTCCGCAGCATAGGTGGCATCGAGAAGCGCCGGGTGGGAAAACGCCGGCATGGGCGAGCGGGTCGCGACACGGAACACCATCCGCTGGTCCCCGGACCCACCGGGCCGTGCGGCGAGCTCGTCAACGCTCCCCTCGGCAACAAGCCGCCCCCGGGCAAGGATCCCGACCCGGGTGCAGACCCGGCTGACCTCGGCAAGGATATGCGAGGAGACAAGGACGGTAGTCCCGCCGGCCGCAGCTTCGGTAATGATGCGCCGGTAATCCGCGACCCCCTGCGGGTCGAGGTTTGCGGTGGGCTCGTCAAGGACAATGACGGCGGGATTGTTTAAGAGCGCCTTTGCAAGCCCGAGCCGCTGGCGCATCCCCTTCGAGTACCCGCCGACTTCCTTTGTTACGCCGTCAAGACCGACAAGGGAAAGGAGGTCTGCGATCCGCTTTTTCTGCGATGTGCGTTCCATGCCGTACAGCCGGGCAAAGTACCCGAGGTTCTCTTCTGCGGACAGGTTTGCGTAGAACCCGACATCTTCCGGCATATACCCGATGCGCGATTTTACCGCAACCGGATCTTTTGTCACATCGATCCCGGCAACAAGGCACCGGCCCGCAGTCGGCTCGATAAGCCCGGTGAGCATGAGGATCGTCGTACTCTTCCCGGCGCCGTTCGGGCCAAGAAGGCCGTAGATCTCCCCGTCCCGGATCCCGGTCGTGAGATTATCGACCGCGTTTTTCCCATTGTAGGTTTTCGTGAGATGATCGAATTCTATCATGGCTGTTTTCACCATTCTTTGCCGTGGACCAGCCGCACAAACGGTCCGGGCCCGCATAGTTCCCGGGCCCGGTCTGTCATGCTTGCCTTTCCATTCCGGCCGCACACATCCCTCTCCGGGAGATTAAAAAGGAATTGTCGCACAAATCTCAACGGATTACAGAAAAGAAAGAGACCTGTGCCGCAAACTTCATACCAGCAACAGTAAAGGAAGGGAATCTTTGCACAGGATTTCCGGTTTTTTTACCGGTTGCCGCACGGGACCGATGTGTAGATGATTGTGCCAGATATGTTGATTATTTAAAAAACCTTAATAGATCCCTCATGATACTGAGGTGGAGTGCCGGCTTTCTCATTCTCGCTGCCCTGCTGATAATCCCGGCAGGAGCGGCAAACGTAACGCCGGTATCTGAGACCATGGAGGGCAATATGACCGTGGTCTGTCTCAGTGATGAAAATGCAGGATTTCTTACGGTCAGCCCGATCCAGATCGTGATATCCAACGTGACAACCGATGAATCCGGGAAGAAAACTGCAACTGCGATCGCGTATGCGGGAGATAACCTGACCGGCCTCCCCCGGGCAGTCACGGTTACGGCCACAACTGCCGAAGGCACGTACGATGTCAGCGTCGTGACGGTAAAGACCGGCACGTTCCTCCCGGTCAATAACCTGACGTTTTCCACGGCAGCGGCCCGGACTGCATTTTACAAACAGATCGTACATGCCGGTACGAACGAGACCTGGGTCGACCTCTCCTGGCCAAATGCACGGTCGGCACTCGAGCTCATGGTCTATGCTCCCGATGCCGTGCTCGGCCCCTTCAACGATACCGCGGACGGGAGGGCCGACCACCGGATCTTCCTTGACGTTGCCGGGAAAAACAATGTCACGCCCGGCGACTGGTATTACCGGGTGACAAACACCGGCAATGATACATCGCCGTACCTGCTCAATACGTACACTTCGTGAGGTTTCTGTCATGGCATCATATTCCCGGTTCCGGATCGCAGCGGCCTGTTGTGCCGTACTTGCGCTGCTCCTTGTACCGGCGGTCTCCGCTCAGGAATACACGGTGACTTCGGGATACGCCCACCCGCCGCCGGCCGGTGCCGTGCCGCACGTACCCGAACCGGTACCGTTCTGGTCGCTGCCGCTCTGGATCGTAGTATTGCAGGCCGCATGTTTCCCGGTCGAGACGCTCGCCGGGCTCAAGATCTGGCTCACGCTCGGCTACCGCCGGGTAAGAAACGAGAACGTTCTCGACCAGGACGTCCGCTCCCGGGTCTTTTCCTATATCCAGGAGAACCCGGGGATCCACCTGCGGGGGCTTGCCGGCGAGATGCAGATCAAGCTCGGGACCCTGCGCTACCACCTCAACGTCCTGCGCCTCACCCACAAGATCACGGTCGCCGAGGATCCTGCATCGGTACGGTTCTACGAGAACAGCGGGACCTATTCCGAGACCGAGCAGCAGGTCTTAAAACACCTGCGGAACCCCACGACCCGACGGATCCTCGCAATCCTCCTTGCCCGGCCGTCCGCGACCCGGCAGGAGATTGCAGATTCGGTTGGTATCACCGGCCCGTCCATTACCTGGCACATGAAGCGGCTCGAAGAAGATCACCTGGTCACCATGCAAAAGGCCGGGCGGACGATGGCATACGCCCTTCCGCAGGCCGTGGCCGGCTACCTCTCGCAGCAGATGGGAAGACCGGTGCAGGCTCAGGCTCCCGCGACAAACGTATAACCGGCTTCGGATTCACGAAGCGGGGGCCTGTGCAGCAGGTTCTTCCTGTACTTGGCCGGCGGCCGGCAGCGTCCCGCGGGAAAGGCAGGCCAGTATTTCTCCCGGGATAACGTATCGTACCGTCTTTTCCGTGCTTACCTGGCATACGATCCCGTCATGTTCGAGACGGCGGATATGCCAGGTCACCGCAGCACCGGTGATCCCGAGCCGCCGGGCGATCCCGTTTCTCCCGATACCGGGAACTTCCGCGATCGCTGTGAGGATTCCACGGGTCGTCTCGTTCCTGATATGGCCAAGAAGGAGCCGTTCGGTTTTCGAAGAGGTTCCGCTATTCTCAAAATACCGGATCCGGTGGTTGCCGGAAGACGCCGCGATTGTACCGGTCCGGAGCAGGATACCGATATGGTGCCGGAGCGTGCTTAAACAGATCCCGGTCCTGCGTGCAAGAGCGTGGTAGTGGATCCCCGGGTTTTCCCGGATACAGGACAGGATCCGGAGCCGCGTTTCATGCAGGAGAACATTTCCTTTTTCCACCCGGCGGTAGCCGAGCGCGGCCCAGAGTTTCACCGTAAAAAACAGCCCGGCTGCCGACTCGGCAATGACAGAGAGAAGGATGCCTGCGGGAAGTTCCCAGACCGGGATCTCCACCGGTTCTGTCCCCACGGCCGATGGCGGGGGCTGGAAATCCCCGCCGGGCCGTACGACAATTCCTCCGGATACCGGTACCGGCAGTACCGCTGCAAGGATAAACACGACCGCCAGAGGCAGAGCGATCGCCGGTCTCATATTCCCTCGCACTCCCCGGCTGTCGGTTCCCGCACGATCGCAAACGACTGGTTGTTGTTTGCCGCCCCGCTCCCTGCTGTAACTTCATAATACCACGGCCCGGCCGAAAGACCGGTATCCTGTTCCATAAACAGGGAGATCCTCTGGTCGGTAATGCCATTAAAACTGTTATAGTACGGCCCGAGCGTTCCTTCCGGGGAATAGATGAGAAGGGCGCGGGGCTTTTCCGGATCGGCCCATGACAGGTTTACCCACTGGCGGCCGGTGCCTTCGGGCACGGTATCGCGGTAGAACCGGGGCAGGGACGGCATGACCAGACGCCCGTCGTGCAGGCCGGTACCGGTTCCCCCGGGATTTGCAAGAGCGGGGGCGGCCGCCTGAAACCCGGCTGACGGAAAAGTAGATCCGGTTCCCAAAAAAATGAACCCGGCAACAAGAACTGCCGCGAGACTGCCAGCCAAAAAAAGGAAAACCGCCCGGGGGCGCTGCATAGTATATTCCCGTTTTTCCTGCCGCAGTATAAAGTACATGGCACAACTGTTAACCGGCCGGAACACACAGCTGTCCCCGACCGACGGCCCGAAAAAAGCGGGACTCTTACCGGATGACGGACCCGGTTAACGATTGTGCCTGAAATCATTATTTTAACCAGGGCAAAGGGTATTTGTGCAGGCCGGGAAAAACCCCAAAGGATACGGGAAACCTCCTGAAGTCCTCCCGCGTTTTTCCTGCCTCCAGTCTGGCTAATGTGATATGCAATGATGGAACAAAACCAAAAACCGTTCACCAGGTCGCCGCTGCCGGGTGATGCCTGATGGCAGACCGCACGTGTATTGTTGCCGGTGCGATGCTTGCGATCGGCATCGTTCTTACTGCACTGATCGTCACCGGGACCCTGGCGTTCCCGGGAAAAACCGTGCACTGGGAGATCCCCAACGGAATCCCACAGGGAGTGTCTGGTGCCGGCGAAGCTCCACCGTCCCAGGGAACGGCATTTCTTTCACTCAACGCATCCCCGAAACGGTACTCGCCGTTCATGTCGTCGACAATCGGGATCGGGATCGAACCGGTTGCCACCGGTTTTGACAAAAACACTGCCGTCTTTGTCTGGAACACCACGTACGGGCGGTTCGCAGACTGGAACCAGTCCACATACAAGGTAACGGAATGCAGCCGGCAGTGCCGGAACAATGGCGAAAAACTCTACTGGACATTTTACGATATGCCCGGGGATGATGCAATACCGGTTGTTATTACGGTAACCGCCCTGGACAAAAAGAACGGCAGTACAATCGCAGGCTCCTCGCTGACGCTCACCTGGGAGCGGTTCGATAACAGGA
>JAQWDG010000140.1 GCA_028705545.1 Methanoregula sp.
TGCAATTTAGCGGGCTTCCTGTGGCCGCGGTTGTGGGATCGTGCAGGTGGTCAGCTGAGGGGGAGATCGGCCAACCGGTGCAATCTATGGGCGTTTCTCAGATCTACGACGGAGAAACAGGGTTTGGGAGGGGTATATTTGATGGTGATCCGGGGTGCGGGGAGGTAGTTCTGTGGGGCTCCCAAGAATGGGCCAACTATTGGATTATTCCCCGACCTCACGTATCTCCCCGGATGTTTTTTTTGGGATTTTTTCAGGGAGTACGATCCTGTTTTCCATGCATTCCCCACGAAATCATCATTTGGATTCATTGCAGCGTTCTATGTTACTTTATCGTTTGTTCCATTCACTCCAATTACCACCGTGTAATTATACCCGGCATTCTTCGGGACTTGGATCTCCGCACCGCCAACGATTGCCTGTGTCCCGTTAAGATTTCCCTGCCACCGGATCGTGAAATTCGCTGGTGTATTTGCTGTGCCGGGATAGATCGAACCGACACCGGTACGGCCCTGCTGAAGGGTATAATCTTCAGAAATACTCATGCATTTTCCCAGTTTAACGGTCTCTTCGTGGGAAACAGCCGGTCCGGATGTATCCGTATACGGGCTCCAATCGGTTATACGGTCAGTGTCCCGTTCGAGAATAATTCCCGATCGTAGTTCACGTATCCGCGATTCGTTTGCATCAGTACCTGATCGCGATGAACCTGCTCCTTTCATCCAGACAATAAAGTAATCGTAGTCCGGGTCATTGAACTCTTCTTTATAGAGTGTGTACAGTGCAGATGCTGTAACGTTTGAATCCGTAGACGTATTCAGGGAATCAATCCGTATCGGCCCGGACATATTGCATGACGCGATGCCCGGCATGAAGGTTTCATTTTTGAGCAGGGTGTCCGTATCATCCCCGATACGGCTGGCATTTTTGGTAATCCAGGGAATGGTTGGATCGATATGCGCCTGGGCCTGGGCAGACGATTCATCCGGTAACTGGCCGACAACTCCGTTTGGTACAACGAGCAGTAAAAGCAGCGCCAGCCCGGTGACAATGATAATACCCGCGTAATCTGATAATTTCATTCGGCCTCAGGGAATCTTCACGGATCGATATCCAATTGTCCTATTTAGTATTCATGTCCACAAAATCAAACCGGGCCGGGTTTTTTGGAAAACCGCGAAACCAACGTGGGACTGAACGAAGAATACTTGCGGCTGCGAATGTCGTTATCATCATCCAATCCGCGTGAAATTAATCTGTACGGTGTGCAAAGGCGGAACGTACTCCCTGGTCATCAGGATATTCACCGGGATGCCGGGAGAATTATCTGCCGGCCCGGTTGGGTCTGCTTCCCAGTACACCCGTGTCCCGGGAGAACTGTGAATCTCCCCGGGATTCCGGGGAACATACGTTGTCCCGTCATCGGAAACAAGAATTATCCGGTCCCCGCCGGTTACCCGGACTGTCCCCATTCCGGATATTTTTTGAAGTGTCTGCGGCTTTGCGGTGAGCCGGGATATCGTGCCGCTCACGCTTGTAACATCCATCGTGGTGTCCGGGGAGTATTTGTTCACATCCGCCATCGCGGCTTCCGGTCCGGCGGTCTCGATCAGGTACTGAATATACACCCGGTTTATCGAAATGAACTCCTTGCGTGTCAGCGGTTTGTCATTCTTCGAAGTATCGATGGGGTGATCGACCCACTGGACTATGCGCAATACATCCCCGTGATATATCGTCGTCCCATTTGCAAGGGAATCGGATAATGTGTCCTGCATATCGTCTGCGTGTGCGCCACCTGCCGGTACCATGACCATTGCTGCAATCATCAGCAGGGTCAGGAAACATCCCGGGAATTGTTTTTTCATTTACATTGCCCCGTCACACGGTTGCCGCTGCCAGAGGACATGAAACCAGGATTTATCATCGGTCCGGACATGATCGCAAATGGATTTTGGGGAACCACCCCGCCCGTTCGCGAATTCACCTGTGTCACCAGTCTGTTCTTTTTCCCTCCTTTAAACGATCTCTGGCCATTTCCTTTACGCGAACGGGTTTCATCCATGTGTGAGGATGAAGTATTGTCCTCACCGTGTGGCTGCACGAATCGCCTGGCAGGAAAAACATCCGCATTTGGCCAACCCCCGGCTTTTATTGGGAAGATTCAGTCTTTCTATCCATGATCTGGTTGTGCCCCGGCTCTCCATTGTCCTCAGGATCATCGGCAAACTCCCGGCATGCAAGGAGCAGGATGAACGGGAGAATAAGGATCCAGTAATGCAGATACTGGCGGATGAAGAGTGTCCCTGATAATACAAGCGCAAAAAGAAAAATCGTCCATTCAAACGGCGACCTCAACCCCCGGCGGACGATACTGGCGGCGGCAAACAGAACAACAGGGAGTACGATGACAATGCTCGCAACCAGGTACAGCGCAAACGAAAATGTGCTGCTGGCCCAGAAACCGGGGAGTTCCTCAATGACCTGGCTGCTTACATATGTCGGGGCAATGCCAAACGTCCAGTACAGTGCGCTCATCGTTGCGGTGTTGCCGTACACCGCAAAGACAACGGCAAACGATGACAGGCCGGTGATAATCGCGGGCAGGATAAAGCGATGATAGCGCCGCTCCCCGCTCGTCCGCATCAGGTACAGCAATGGGATAAGACCGAGAATGGCGTACTGCTTGAATCCGAATGCGAGGCCAAGACAGATCCCGGCATACACGAACCGGTTTTTCCGTGCGGCAATAAACGACAAAAGGAGAAACAGGACGGCGAACTGCTCGCTGAAGAGGAAGTACCCCTGCACGAATGCAGCGATGACAAGCCAGAGCAGTCCCGCAGTATATCCCGAGATAAACCCGTAATCCGTTTTCCCGATGTAAAAAACAAGGAGGGCGCAGAGGATGTTTATCAGTGTGATGACCGGGAGGTCCATTGCGCCGGGCGGCTGGACCAGATCCATGGCAGACACGACAAAAAAGAGCAGCGGCGGTTTAGGATCGACAAAACTTACATAGGGTGTAAACCCGTTGATTATCATGCGGGCCATCTCGTGGAACCGGTCCGCATCGACCCCGGCCCAGCCCCCGGTGTTCACGGCCTGCATCGTACATGCTATGGCGACGCCAAGTATGCCGTAGGTGAGGATTACAGCAGTGAGTATCAGGCAGGTGCGCCGGGGGAAGGTCATGGGATGCACAAATATAGTATCGATTTTCTTACCCTTCTAATACATAGACTTATCTTTGAAAAATTGACCCCGGTAGAAACCATCGGATGCATTATACCGGAACTATGCACCGGTACGACAATGTAGTGGCCATTACTGACCGAAGAATTCAGTTCACTTGCCGATGCTACTGCACATGATGCCATCACAAGGAGCACCAGTGCTACGATTCCCCGTCTTTTTGACAGGGGATTTCGATTTTAAAAAAACATTGCTTAATTTTTCTGTCCACATTTTCAAACTGTCAGTTTGATTATTTGGACAGAGAATCTAAATCAGCAGATTGCACAAGAACTCCTTTGCGTGAATGCCCAAAGGGTATTCCGTGGGTCTCCCCTTGATCCCAGTCTTATGGGTGAGGCCCTTTTGATCTTCTTGTTTTGTTCTACCATGCCTTGCCACATACTCATCCGGCCTTGAAGTGGCCCCAGATTCCCCCCCGATTGCGTATCCGGCAGACACGTGATCATCCAAAACCCGCAGAAAATCGCATTACAGAAGCCATTTTTCCACCGGAGAATTGCCTCACCTAATAGCACTGTTTAGTTGGTCGATCTTTTTTGAAACGGGTTGATGGACGTGGAAATGAAAATATGTCCCTATTGCTGTTTCCCGGGATCCGAAAAAGGCCTGATATCCTCTGTGGATACACGATCAGGGTCAGACTATTCCGGGCCCGTATTGAGCTCGGATTGGCATTTTCCGGATCCAAATAGAGCCCAATTGGGGCTCCGTTTAAAAATAAGCAAAAATCAGCCTTATTTTGGAAAACGGACGAAATAAATGGTTCATGTATTCGCGTTATTTGGGCCGATCCTGGGGCCAAAAGACGTTTGGGCGATCCCGGAAAAAGAGGCTGCCGGAAGGCCGCTATGGGCCGATTGCGGGCATTATATGGGGCTCAATTTTGGTGTATTTTGGCAAATAAAGCATAATATAAACATATTTTTGGTTCTTCGGGAATCGACCGGTTCTACGGGTGTATTTTTGGGAGACTTACGATGTGCGCCCGGTCCCCCTCGGGGGACGCACTGGCGCTAAGAGGGGGGTGGCATGGTACAGGAAAACCTGAACATTGGTATTCGGGCCGGTCGATCTCGCGTTACAATTGGTTTGACTTCCAAAAATTTTCCGGCATTTTGGATTTTCAACCAAAAAAATCCGGCCGTACACACGTTCGCCCGGAACTTTTTTGGATTTTTCAGATTTCAAACCGGAAAAAATACGGCCGGAGAAATTTCAATCTAAATTTTTTTGCGATTTTCAACTTTCAACCGGAAAATTTTTTTGGTTTTTAAAATTTCGCGGCCAAAAAAAGTTCGGGTTTTCTGATCCTAATGCCGGATCTGTATCGCAGGATTTACGACGAAAACGTAAGTTAGTTACAGAACTGACACCTTTTTTTCCAACTTTCGCGCCAGATTTTTTTGGGATTTTCAACTTTCAACCGGAAAATTTTTCGGTTTTTAAAATTTCAAACTGAAAAAATCTGTACAGAAAAAATTTCGCGGCAAAAAAATCCGGCCGTACCAACTTTCGAACCAAATTTTTTTGGCCGGAAAAAATTTCAGACCGTGCGGGCGGAACGCGATCGGCCATAAAAATTTTCAGGCAACTTACACGCTCCGTCGGCAGCACATCCCAAAAAAGGGTTTTTCCAATTTTCGCAGCGATCTTTTGGAAATTTTTTGGCGCGAAAGTTCGTACAATGCAGAATCACAAGACCCCGGGCAGCTATCGCCACTCCTTTTTAGCGAGTCTCACCCCAGATCCGGGTAACCCTGCCAGCCGAAGGATCGATATCAAAGAATACCAGCAGGTCCGTGCAGTTGATCCGGCGATCGGCCATCAGGGTCGGGGGCCCGCGGTCGTCTCCGTTCCCTCTAGAGGGCCGCGGCTGGTCAGTGATTCCGTAGATAACTCCTCCGCTCCTGAGAAATTCCTT
>JAQWDG010000141.1 GCA_028705545.1 Methanoregula sp.
CCCGAGAGCACACCCACCTTTTCCGGGAGGCAAAACTTCTCTGCCAGTACCCTGCCTTTATCGATCATCGCAAGCTTCTGCCGGATGGTCCGGCCCTCAAAAATCCCGACCGGCGCAAACAGGAACTTTTTCCCGCCGGCCGTCTCAAGGAGGGCCACACGTTCGAGATGACTGACACCGGCAGCCTCCGCGAGCTTCATCAACGTACTTTCGCTTGGCAGGTTCCCGCGTACCGCTGCTGCGATCTTTCCTGAAAACAAATCGGCAACAAGGGCCGCATCGGGATCGCCGCTTTCAGCTACTCTCACGTTTGCCGTATCCTTGGGGACTCCCGCTGCCTGTGGCCGCGAATAACAGACAATATCGTACGGGACCCCCGCACGGATAGCGCTCGCAATAACCCGGTCTCCCTCAGGGCCCATCCCGATTCCAATGGCAGTTCGTTCAGTCATAAGCTGCGTCCCCGGACCTGGTGACGGGGTCCGGACAAACCCTGCACCACCGGCCGATACCATCCCTCTCATGTCAGGAATGATAAGGATACGCTTGACCGAAACGGATTTTTCAGTCAATAAAAACCGGATATCCCCGGGCCGGCACCTGCATGACACAAGAGAACGGGACACCCCGGCCGTTCCCTGCACCTGACCTTCAGGTCCCGTACCCGAATCCTATACCTTAAAGTAACGAATGCACTCTAATTATTGATCAATGATCCCTCTCTTCGTTGACTGTGCGGGCAGGCAGGTCGTGATCTTCGGAGGGGGGGCTGTAGCGGCCAGGAAAGCCGGGCACTTCGCAAACGAGGCCGAAGTGCTCATGGTGAGCAAGTCGTTTACACCCGAGGCAAAGGCGCTCCCGGTCCAGATCCAGACGCTCGATACCCGGACCGCAAAAGACGAGGAGCTCGACGCGATCATCGAGAACGCATTCCTTGTCATCGGCGCCCTTTCCGACAAGGAAGAGAACGACCGGATCGGTGCGCTCGCGAGAGGCCACGGGGTGCTCTTCAATAATGCAAACGGCGAGGCCGGGGACGTGATCATCCCCGCGATGACGCTCGGGGCGCACTACGGGATCGCGATGAGCACCCTTGGCGAGAGCCCGGCGGTCTCACGCTTCATCCGCGAGGATATCGAGAAGCGCTACCCGGCGCTCGACGCCATGATCGCCCTCCAGAACCGGCTCCGCGGAGAGCTAAAGAAGCGGGACACTACCCCGGCCGGCCGACGCCGGGTCCTCTGGGAAGTCCTCCACGACAAAGAGGTCTGGTCGCTTCTCGCAAAGTCCCCAAATCTGGCGTGGGACCGGGTTGCGGAGAGGTATCTCGCATGAACGGCCGGGAGGCCGGCCTTGCCATTGCCGGTGTCAGCCACCAGACCGCAGATATCGCGGCGCTCGAAGCATTCCGGTTCCCGGATGAGGCCGCGTTCCTTGCCTCCGCAAAAAAACAGTTTGGCGGCGTCCTCCTCCTCCAGACCTGCAACCGTGTCGAGATCCTGGTCGAGGGCGATGCAGCCGACCTCCGCGATTTCCTTACCGGCCAGGGCAGGAAAGATTTCTTTTTGCTCGACGGCCGCGACGCGCTGCGCCACCTCTTCTCGCTTGCCGCCGGCATCGAATCAATGATTGTGGGCGAAGACCAGATCATCGGGCAGCTAAAAAAAAGCCTTGCCGATGCCGAGGCAGCCGGAAGTGCCGGGTGTTTTGTCGCGCAGTGCGTGACAAAGGCCGTCCATGTCGGTATCGAGGCCCGGCGCCGCACCCGGATCAACCGGGGCTCTGTCTCGGTCGGTTCCGCTGCCGTGCTCCTTGCCGAATCCGAGATCGGGTCGCTTGCAGGGCGGCACATCCTCGTGGTCGGGAGCGGCGAGATGGGACTTCTTGTGGCACAGGCGCTTGCCGCCAAACAACTCACCGCTATGTATGTCGCGAACCGCACCTTCAACCGCGCCGTCCAGCTCGCGGAAAAGATCGGCGGGAACGCGGTGAAGTTCTCCGAGCTCTACCGCTACATTGCCATTTCCGATGTGGTCATCTCCTGCACCGCTGCACCGCACGCGGTAATCCGCGCAGCGGAACTGGCCGAAGCCGTGAGCACCCGCCCCCGGTTGCCCGACGGCTCGCCAAAACCGCTCATCATCATCGATATCGCCCAGCCCCGCGATGTGGAAGAAGAAGCGGGGACCGTTACCGGTGTCCGGCTCTTTACCATCGACAACCTGCGCGAGGTAAACGAGAAGACCATGGCGACCCGCAAGGAAGAAGCAGAGCGGGCATCTGCGTTTGTCGAAGAAGAACTCGGCGTCTTTACCCGGCAGCTCATGCGCGGATCTTCCGACGACTGCATCGCCGCCCTCCACGCATGGGCCGAGGCAGTCCGGACCCGGGAGCGGGACAGGGCGCTTTCCCGGCTGGGCGCATGCGATGAAAGGACAACTGAAATTCTCGATGATTTCTCCCGGGTGCTCACAAAAAAGATCCTTGCCGATGCAACCGCATCGATCCGGGAGAACGCGCAGGCCGGCGACCGGGCAGCGGCAGAAGCGATTGTTGCCGCGCTTACCCGGGGCACGGCGACCGGCGCAAAGAAGAAGGGAGATACCCGGCAGTAACCGGGAGGGGACAGCACATGAGCGCAAAACCCCCAAAGGACCTGTGTATCCGTCCCTGCGAAGACCGGGATTTTTCCGGGGTCACGAATCTTGAGATCGACGGCATCCACGAACCCTACCGCTCGGCAGTCTTTGTCCGGCAGCAGGCAGTCCTCTCCCCGCAGACGTTCCTGGTCGCAACAAAAGACGAAAAGATCGTCGGGTTTTCTGTCGCAACGGTCGTGAACGACAATCCCCGCCGGGCATGGATCCTGCGCATGATGGTAGGCGACGGGTTCCGGCACTGCGGGATCGGGACGGCGCTCCTGCGGGAGATCTGCCGGGTGCTTGCCGGCAGGGGCATAACGGAGATTTACCTCACGGTCTCGCCCAAGAACGAACCGGCCGTCCGGCTCTACACCCGCGAAGGTTTTACCAAAGAATCGCTTGTTCCTGCTTATTTCGGTGAGGGCGAGGACCGGTTCGTGATGAAGCGGACCTGTTAAAAAAGAGTTATTCCAGTTTCGTATACGCGGTCTTTCCCAAGGATGCGAGCATCTCGTAGGGGATCGTATCGTAGGGCGGGCACGTCCCGCTCATCCGGATCACATCGAGAATATCGCCTTTTGCAAATACCACTTCGACATAACCGTCCGTTGCCACTGGCGCGCTGCTCTCGAATGCAATTGACGCCATGCCGCCGGTCGGGGTCGCAGTCGGTGTCCCGTTCACCAGTACTGCGGAAAACGCCCGGGTATCGGGCCCGGTTGCCGGTGCCGGGAGATTGGTAAAAGCAAGGCCCCCTACTTTTCGCTCGTTTGCGGCAACAGCGGATACGAGATCCGACATGTTCTGTACCGAATAGCGCGTCACGGTCTGTGTCAGGGTGCAGGTGCCAGCCGAATTGTTGGCAGGCAGCGTATATACCACGACGTACCCGTCCTGCCAGCCAAGTTCGCGGGCGAGCGGACTCATCTCGGCCGTGGTCTTCTCGCGGGACGTGACCTGGGTCCACCCTTCGGACAGATCGGAGGGGGCGAGCGCGTATGCCAAAAGCGTAGTGTTTGTCGGGGCCGGTGTTTCCGCAGCCTGCGTTGCGGCAGGAGCCGAAGTGCACCCGGCGCACAGGAGGAAAGCGGCCACGACAATGACCGGAACGGTCCAGGAAAGGATCTTCATGACGTACCCGTTAGCCCTTCAAACCTTAAAAAAAAGGATTGTTCTCCCCCACCGGTACGGGTGATATAATCATTTATAGGATGCACCAGCAAACAGTAATCATTAATCTCCGAGGTACGGTGCGTATGTTTCCCGAGCGACGCATGAGGCGGGTCAGGTCCCGCACGATCCAGCCCCTTTTATGTGAGACGACGCTTTCCAAAAACGATCTCGTCGCCCCCCTGTTTGTCGATGAGACTGCAAAGGCTCCCGTTGCAATAGAGTCCATGCCGGGCCAGTCGCGCTACCCGGTCGATATGATCGCGGCAGTAGCCGGCGACCTGTACGAGCGGGGCTGCCGGGCCGTCCTCCTCTTTGGGATCCCGGCGTTCAAGGACGAGGCCGCGACAAGCGCCTACGACTCCGAGGGGATTGTCCAGCAGGCGGTGAGGAGGGTCAAGGCCGCGTACCCGAAAATGGTTGTCATCACCGATGTCTGTGCCTGCGAGTACACGAGCCACGGTCACTGCGGGATCGTGGGCAGCACCCGGTGCGGGGACAAGGATCTCTTAAACGACGAATCGCTCCTGCTGATGAACCGGATCGCATTGAGCCATGCGGAAGCGGGCGCGGATATTGTCGCCCCGTCCTGCATGCTCGACGGTATGGTCGCTTCGATCCGCGGAGCGCTCGATAAGGAAGGCTATGAGGACGTGCTGATCATGTCCTACTCGACCAAGTTTTCCTCCGCGCTCTACGGCCCCTTCCGCGAAGCTGCGGCATCCGGTTTCTCGTTTGGCGACCGAACCACCTACCAGATGAACCCGGCGAACGGCCGCGAGGCATACCTGGAATCGCAGCTCGACTATGAGGAAGGCGCCGATATTTTAATGGTCAAACCCGCCGGCCCGTATCTCGACGTGCTGGCCGATATTGCGACCCTTGGGATCCCGGTTGCCGCGTACCAGGTAAGCGGGGAGTACGCAATGATCAAGGCAGCGGCGGAACGCGGCTGGATAAAGGAAAAAGAAACCGTGCTTGAAACGCTCACCTGCATCAAGAGGGCCGGGGCCGACCTCATCATTACGTATTTTGCACGCGACGTGTGCGGGTGGCTCTAAATGAAGAGCGAAGAACTCTTCTCGTTAGCAAAGACCCTGATACCCGGAGGGGTTTCAAGCCCGGTCCGGGCGATAAAGCCGTACCCGTTCTACACGGCAAAGGCAGAAGGATCGCATCTCACGACTGTTGACGGTGCCACCTACATCGACTGCTGTATGGGTTACGGCCCGCTCCTGCTGGGTCACGCCCGCCCGGAGATCAAAAAGGCAATTGCGGACCGGCTCGAAAAGGGCTGGCTCTATGGCACGCCGATCCCGGAGGAGCCGGAGTTTGCCGGGCTCATTGCTGGCGA
>JAQWDG010000142.1 GCA_028705545.1 Methanoregula sp.
TGCTGATTTGTGGTATTGGATATCACGTATTTCCTGTTAATGTTCGTCTGAATATTTCTCACAAATCACATTCCTGCCCTTTTACGTGCAGGAATTCATCCGCCCATACGAAAAGGTGACTTTATGAACCCGCGGTATCTGACTTCAGTATCCGAGCTCGACAACCTCGTCGGGCTCTCTCCAAAAGAAAGAAACGATATGGAAAAAGTAACGGAAGTTTTCCCGTTCCGTGCAAACGAATACTATCTCTCGCTCATCGACTGGAAGGTCAGCCACGACCCCCTGCGCCGGATCGTTGTCCCAGACATAAAAGAACTTGCACGCGGAGGCTGTGCAGACCCCTCGCACGAAAAGGACTTCACAAAACAGCCCGGCCTCCAGCACAAGTACAACCAGACCGGCCTGTTGCTTCTCACCGATGTCTGCGGCGGGATCTGCCGGTTCTGTTTCCGGAAACGCCTTTTTATGTCCTGCAAGAGGGAGACCGTGCGGGATGTTTCGGACAACATCGAATACATCCGCGAGCACAAGGAGATCACCAACGTACTTTTGACCGGCGGCGACCCGCTCACGCTTTCCACCAGTCAGCTCGAACCGGTCTTAAAAGAGCTCCGCGAGATCGAGCACGTCAACATCATCCGGATCGGGAGCAAGATGCTCGCGTACAACCCGTACCGCATCATCAACGATCCCGAGCTCCTTTCCGTCCTTTCCCGGTACAGCACCCCGGCAAAGCGGATCTATTTCATGGCGCATTTCAACCACCCCCGCGAGCTCACCCCGGTCTCGGTGCAGGCCGCAGAAGCGTTACGAAATGCCGGTGTGGTTGTCGTCCACCAGACCCCGCTCCTTGCAGGGATCAACGACAATTCCCAGACGCTGACAACGCTTTTTAGGAAACTCTCGTTTGCCGGCATCTCGCCGTACTACGTCTTCCAGTGCCGGCCCACGACCGGCAACGCCGCGTTTGCCGTCCCGGTCGAACAGTCGTACGATTACATCCAGCGATCGTGGCAGGCCTGTTCGGGGCTTGCGAAACGGGCACGCTTCGTAATGTCGCACGCAACCGGAAAGATCGAGGTCGTGGGAAAGACCGCGTCCCATATCTTCATGCGTTACCACCAGGCAGCCGACCCCGGGTCGATCGGGAAGTTCATGGTCTTTAAGTCAAACCCGCTCGCCCGCTGGTTCGACGATTACAACCACCCGCTCACAGACTTCGAGCCAAAGAAGCTCTGGCTGTTTTAAGGGAGTGGACGGCGGACAATGAACGATACAAAAGATACCGGGCATGAATCAGCCCGGCAGGATACCGGCGATCCTGCACGTCGTCGGTCCCTCTGGGAACTTGACCGGCTGAAAAATTCCCTGAGGGACCTCGCATCCGTGCTCCGGAGCACAGCCCGGGGCGCCGAACAACCGATCGGGCCGGAGACTATCAGCCGGACAAGAGAAGAGACACGCATCCCCGAGTACTGGAAGGACTGGCGCTGGCAGGTCCGGCACGCAATCCGGGACCCGGACACCGTCTCCCGTCTGCTCGGGATTACCTTCTCACCAGAGGAGCGGGCGCAGATCCAAAAGACGATAGAAAAATTTCCGCTCTGCATCACGCCCTACTACCTCTCGCTCATCGATACCAAAGACTACAAGAACGATCCTGTCTTTAAGCAGGCATTTCCCTCGCCTGCCGAACTCATCGTGGAAAACTACGAGCTTGCCGACCCGCTCTCGGAAGAAAAGGACAGCCCCTGCCCCTGCATCACGCACCGGTACCCGGACCGGGTCCTCTTTTTAGTCAGCAACACCTGCGCAATGTACTGCCGGCACTGCACGAGGAAGCGCAAAGTCGGCGATGTAGACTCGATCCCGAACCGGGAAGAGATCCTCGCGGGGATCGAGTACATTAAAAAAACACCGCAGATCCGCGACGTGCTCCTCTCGGGGGGCGACCCGTTCATGCTCTCGGACGATTACCTCGACTGGATCCTCACCGAACTCCAGGCAATCCCGCACGTTGAAGTGATCCGGATCGGGACCCGGGTGCCGGTCGTTTTACCGTACCGGGTGACCGACGAACTTGTCGCGATCTTAAAAAAACACCACCCGCTCTGGGTGAACACGCAGTTCAACCATCCGCGGGAAATGACGGATTCGGCCCGTGCGGCTCTTGCAAAACTCGCCGATGCCGGCATCCCGCTCGGAAACCAGTCGGTCCTCCTTGCGGGGATAAACGACTGTCCCCGGATCATGAAAGAGCTCGTCCACGAACTCGTGAAAAACCGGGTCCGACCCTACTATCTCTACCAGTGCGACCTCTCGGAAGGCATCAGCCATTTCCGCACGCCGGTCTCAAAAGGGATCGAGATCATGGAAAACCTCGTGGGCCACACGAGCGGGTTTGCCGTGCCGCGCTATGTGATCGATGCACCGGGCGGCGGCGGCAAAATCCCGATCTTCCCCAATTACCTCTTAACCTGGTCGGTCCACAAGGTCGTGCTGCGCAACTACGAGGGGATGATCTGCACCTACCAGGAGCCGGCCAATTACGAACGGATCTTCTGCAACGGCACCTGCGACACCTGCAAGCTCCAGCTCGACACGTCCCGTGCGGACGAATCAAAGCTCGTCGGCGTTGCAAAACTGCTCGCAGACTACGATGAGACCACCACGCTTGTCCCGGAGAATACCGACCGGATGGAACGGAGACAGAACGATGACAGCTGACTCAATAGAAATTATCGGGAAAAGTACTGTCCAGCACGGCCATTTCAACAACCGAGCCTATGTGATGCGCCTCGACCCGGAGGATATTCCCGGGATCATCCCGCGTCTCGGGGCCCTTGCGGAAAAAAACGGGTACACGAAGATCGTGATCCGGGTCCCTCACGGGTCCGAAGAACCTTTTTTATCGGCCGGTTATGTCACCGAAGCCACGGTCCCCGGTTTCTACAACGGGACCGGGGCCGCCCTGTTCATGGGAAAGTTCATGGTCCCGGGCCGGGCGGTCAACCGCTGCCCCGAGCTCACCGGTGACGTCCTTTCCGTTGCCCGGGCACGCAGTGCCCCGGGCTTTCTCCCGCACCTCCAGCGGGCGTACACGCTCGTGCAGGCCGGGCCAGACGACGCCGAAACAATCGCAAGCCTCTACCGCGAAAACTTCGAGAGTTACCCGTTCCCGGTCTTTGACCCGGCATTTATTAAGGAGACGATGGCGGGAGAGGTCCGGTACTTCTCTGTCCTGCACAACGGGGCGGTAGCAGCAGTGGCCTCCTGCGATGTCAATTCCCGGGCAATGAGCGCGGAGATGACAGACTTTGCAACCGACCTCCGTTACCGGGGCCGGGGATTTGCCGGCTGCCTGCTTGCCGCCATGGAAGAGCACCTTGCCGGACGGGGCGTCATTACCGCATTCACGATCGCCCGGGCCACGTCGTACCCGATGAACGTGACCTTTGCCCGGGCCGGCTACGGCTATGCCGGGACGCTCATCAACAACACCAACATCTGCGGGACAATGGAGAGCATGAACGTCTGGTACAAGCGGCTTGACGGAGGCCGTGCATGATAGTACCCGGCTATTTCCACGCCGCGGTCACGGTACTTGCCGGCCTCATCCTTGCCGGGACAGCACACTTCGTGGTCCGCTGGCTCAAAAAGAAAGCCGATAACACCGAGACGCAGATTGACAACATCCTGCTCGAAGCGCTTGGAGGACCGCTCGTGGTCGGGATCATTGCCGTTTCGGTCTATGCGGCCCTGACCCGGTTCGATATCGTCCCCGAATCGTTGAGCTGGCTCATTACCGAACAGATCATCACTTCGGTCTTTATCCTGCTCGGGGCGTGGATCTGCTCGGCCTTCTCGTACAACTTCATCCGGATCTACGGGACGGTGATAGCAGAGAAGACCAAGACCGATCTTGACGACCGGCTCATCCCGCTTCTCGAAATCGCCGCAAAGTACCTGATCTGGTTTATCGCATTTTTGCTGATCCTTGCGACCTTCAATGTCGACATCACGCCGTTTCTCGCAGGCGCCGGGATCGCGGGCATCGCTGTCGCGCTCGCCGCACAGGACCTCCTCTCCAACTTCTTTAGCGGCGCGATCATCACGATGGACAAGCCGTTTGTGATCGGCGACCGTATCAGGTTCGACGATTATTTCGGGGATATCGTGAGCATCGGGCCAAGGAGCACGCGCTTAAAAACGCTCGACAACCAGATTGTCACGATCCCGAACTCGAAGATCACCTCGAATATTGTCGTCAACTATGCGCAGCCGGATATCAAGCTCAAGGTGCGGATCCCCTTCTCGGTTGCGTACGGCTCGAACATGCCCCGGGTAAAAAAGATCCTTCTCGAAGTTGCACGGGAAGCCCAGACCAAAACAACGTGGGTGCTTTCCGATCCGGCGCCCTCGGTCTACTTCCTCGAATTCGGGGAATCGAGCTTAAACGGCCAGCTCCTCCTCTGGACAAACAACTACGACAACTCCTGGGACGTGCAGGACTATGTCAACTCCCGGATCGACGAGCGGTTCCAGAAAGAAGGTATCGAGATCCCGTTCAAACAGGTTGACATTCACGTGCGGACCGGCGGAAATCCTCCGGGGGCAGCGTAATGGCAGTCGCCTCCGGGGTCCCCATTCCCTACCGGATCGTGGCCCTGATGCAGGAACAGAACCGGCTCTTTGCGTTCCCTCCGGATGCGCTTGCAGAAGAGATCAAAAAGACCGGGTTTTCCTGCACGCTCTGCGGGGCCTGCTGCACCCGGGCGGTCAACCGCCACGTCTTCCTCCTGGACCGGGATGTGGAGGCCGTACAGGCTATCGACCCCGGTGCGTACCGCCCCGCCCCGGACCCGGAGTTCTGCGATAAAAACGGCACGCTCTACGATTCCGGTTACGCGCTTGTCATGGACGGTGACGGCGGGGCCTGCCGGTTCCTCAACACCGACAGCAACCGCTGCCGGATTTACGGGGACCGGTTCTCGGTCTGCCGGATCTACCCGCACATGTTACGGAGGGCAGCGGGGGAATCGGACGATCATGGCTGGTGCACGTTTGCGCGGAAGAGCGAACACGGGGAGTACGGCGCCAAAATCCCTGACGAGACCTGCATGGCACTCGCCCGCAAAGTCCTCGAATACGAGCACGGCTTCCTC
>JAQWDG010000010.1 GCA_028705545.1 Methanoregula sp.
AGGGCGTTTACCATTGCCCTCAAGAACAAGTACGCCTTTGGCGAGCGCACCATCGGCGGGGTCCCGAGCTGGTACGGGATCCGGATAAAATAATCTTTTTTACTTCCCGAACCGGCGGATCCGGGACTGGTAGTCGCGGAGCACCCGCAGGAAATCCACCCGCCGGAAATACTTCCAGTTGACATCGGAGAAGAAGAGTTCCGAGTAGACCGACTGCCAGATCAAAAAGTCGGTTAAGTGGTCTCCCCCGGTCTTTACCACGATGTCCGGGTCGTACCGGAACGTCAGGCAGGATTCCAGCGTCTTCTCATCGATATCTTCCGGGGAGACGCCGTTTTTTGCAAGCTTTTTGATACAGTCGGTGATCTCTTCCCGCCCGCTCTTTCCGATCGCAACAACGACCGGAAGGCCGCTCCCCATGACCTCTTCCTTATCCCCGTAGTGCAGGACGAGACGGGCCACCTCTGCGATCTTTTTTATCGCGGGAAGGCAGCGGGCAACTTCCTCTTCTGACAGGGGATTCACGTGGAAGGTGAGGCTTTTAATGGCGGTCCGGTCGCCGCTGTCGGCCGGCGGGTGCGAGCGGGCCAGAATGGCATTGATCTCCGTACACCACCCGGCTACCCGGGCGCATTTCTCAGAGTCTGCGGCAAGATCGGCACTGCTGAGCATGAAACAGATGTGGCGTGGCAGGAGCTGGACCTGCGAGAGAAGCATCCGTTCATACAGCCAGTAGAACATCTGACATATCCGTTTAGCCGGGAAGGTTATGAGGATTTACCCGTCCCGGTATGCAAAGGTACAGGAGTCCCCAAAAGACTCCCGGTACAGGTAAAAGTGCTTATAAGCCTTGTCAGGTAATGATCAATCAACAGATGTATTCCTACAAAACCGGCATTCCCCAGATCGATATGGCAACCGGGGGATTCGAGGCGGGGACCAACCTCCTCCTGCTCGCTCCTGCCCTCAGCTATGCAGAACAGTTCGCCTACACCCTTACCCGGCCGCAGGCAGGGGAGTACGCCATCATGCTTTCCACCAACGAACGGGCCTCGGAAGTGACCGACCAGTTCAAGAATATCGGTGCCGACAAGCATTTTATCGGCGTGATCGATGCCATCACCAAGAGTTCGACCCCGGCCGTCTCGGACACCGAGCGGTTCATGTTCGTCACCAACCCCACCGATCTCACCGGTATCGGCATCAAGTTCTCCCACATGATCGAGACTATCTTCGAAGGGACGTTCTCGGGGCAGGAGTCCGGGCTCTTCCCGCCGCCGATCCGGTTCTGCGTCAACTCGGTCTCGACCCTGCTCATGTACCGGAAACTCGAAGTCCTCTACCAGTTCCTCCACGTAATGACGGCAAAGCTCAAGAAAGTCGAGGGCTTTGGGATCTATGTCCTCAACAGCGAGGCGTTTGACGAGAGGACGATCTCGCTTCTCAAGCAGCTGATGACGATTGTCATCGAGATCAAGGTGGAGCGGACGGACAACTACTTCCGGGTGATGGGGATCCCCGGGGTGAACGCGGACTGGCACAAGTTTACCATCACAAACGGTCAGGTGATTCTTGGATTATGATATCTACGGGAATGTACGGGATCGACGATATGCTGGGCGGGGGAATTCCCGACGGCAGCCGGGTGATTTACAGCCTCGACCCGGGAGTCGACGGCCAGCTTTTCATGATCTCGACGCTGTACGAAGCGCTCGAACAGAAGAAATCCTGCCTTGTTATCATCCCCCATACCACGGTGGAGGCGTTCCTGCACGACGTGGAGCAGCTCCGGGGCCACAGGATCCGGCCCGAGGAGCATGCGATTGCATTCCTGGACAGCGTCGACCGGGAGCGGATCCAGCGGCAGGCAGGAAAAAACGGCGCAACGATGACCGCATGGCAGGACCGGATAAAAAAGGTCTGCGCCGAGAAAAAGATCGAAGTGCTCTTCGGGTATTTCGATATCCTCTACGAGGACCTGGGGCTCGAAAAATGCCTGTCCCTCCTCACGCCGGCCTGTTACCCTTCAAAATCCACCGTGATTGTGGAGCACCTCAACCTTGACGGGGATGCGTTCCTCGACCTGCCGGAGATCCGGCGGGCGTTCGACCTGATCCTCGCCATCAAATCGTCGTTCCGTCCCCTCCCGCACTTCAATTACTTCACCATTCTCTATACCTCGTGGTCGACCCAGCTCCGGCGCTCGGTGCCGTTCCTGGTCAAAAAAGGCCACATCGTCCCGTACATTCCCAAGATCGTGGTGACCGGGCCGCCGCATTCCGGCAAGTCCCGGTTCGTCCTGAATGCCACGGCACTGGGAGTGTCGGTCGACCGCTTCGGCTCCGAAGGACCCGATATCACGACGGCTATGGACTTTGGCTGGCTGCACTGGCAGGACTTCGACATCACGCTGTACGGCACGCCGGGCCAGCCCCGTTTCGATGCGATGCTGCCGGGCGTCCTGAAGAATGCGATGGGGGCTGTCCTCCTCGTTGACGCAACCGATCGCGACCAGTTGTCCCGGGCAAAACAGATCTACAAGACCGTCGCAAAGATGCACCTGCCGGTAGTCGTTGCGGCAAACAAGAAGGACCTCACGGGAGTCATGGGTGAAGACGAGATCCGCAAATGCATAGGGATAGGAAAAGACGTGCCGGTCTTTTTGATCTCCGCACTGCAGAAAAACGATGTGCGGGACGTCCTCGAATCGCTCGTGGCCTCCATCACCCGGTTCATCTACTAAACCGTATACCGGAGAACGACTGCAATGCTCACCTTTATCGGCCTTGGCCTGTTCGATAAGGAAGACGTGTCGGAGAAAGGGCTGAAGCTCATCCGCGGTGCTGACAACGTGTTCCTCGAAGGCTACACGTCCCGGCTCATGGGAGCGGCAAAAGAAGACCTCGAATCGTTTTACGGCCGCCCGGTCCGGGTGCTCATGCGAGCTGACGTGGAACTGCACCCGGACGAGCTGCTCGACTGCGCTGCACGGGGAAACACCGTTTTTCTCTGCGCAGGCGACCCGATGGTCTCGACCACGCATGCCGACCTCCGGATCCGGGCGGCGGAACGGGGTATCCCGACGACAATCGTGCACGGTGCCTCGATCGTGAGTGCGGTCTGCGGGCTCTCGGGGCTCCAGAACTACCGGTTCGGGAAGTCCTGTTCGATGCCGTTCCCGCAGGGGAACTGGAACCCGACCTCGTCCCTCGATGTGATCTGCGGGAACGTTAAAGAGCGGCTCCATACCCTCGTGTACCTCGATATCCAGGACAACCGGTACATGACGGTAAACGAGGCGGTCGGCCTGCTCGAAGGAATGGCAGGGAAAAAAGGCGTGAAGATCCCGCTCTACGTGGGCATTGCGCGGGCCGGGTCCGCATCCCCGGTGGTCCGGGCCGGCCCGGCCGAAACGATTGCAAAAACCGACTTCGGCCCCCCGCTCCACGTGCTGATCGTGCCCGGCGAACTGCACGATATGGAGCGGCAGTACCTGGAGAGGTTTGCCGGCCTATGCTGATCGAAGAGTGCGGGACGCTGTTAAAAGTCGAACTGAGTGTCTCGGCAATCGTCCCGCCAAAGGGATCGCCGCTCGGGGAGCTTGCGGCAACCGTCAAAGGGATGGTGCAGGCCTATGCAGACGACGGGGCGGTGTTTGCAAAAAAAGGCGATCCCATCAACGCCCTTGCCTCGTACTATTACGGCTTTGGCTGGCTGCATTTCGGGATGGCATACGGCATTCTCGTCCACGCGTGGGAGCAGCCGGCCTGTCCGTTTACCGCGCCGACCGAAAAGATCCCGGCACCGCTTGCCGGCCGGCTCTCCGAGAAGACCTCACGGTACCTCCGGCTGCTCGAAACAGCCGCTTCATCGGTAGCCCGGGCCCCGGACAAAGAGACCGCTGCCGGGGCCTTTGCCGACCGGGTCCTCTGCGCCGGCACCTGCTACGCCCGCCACGGGAAAACCCTCCTTGCCCGGGGGGAGCGGGAGGAGGCCCTTGCCTCGTTCAGTTACGGGCACGGGTGGATCGATGCCGGCGTGCGGGCGGGCCTGTTTATCGTCACCGCCAACCGGGAGATCTTCACGATCTGACAAAAACCGCGGGAGAAACATCATTCCCGGTAAAAATGTTTATACTAGTCGTCCTAATCTTCTAGGATAAACAGGCTTTTGCCTGGATCAAATGGAGTTTGGCAATGGAAAGATCGCAGAAGAAATGGCTGTATATGTCCATTGCGTTCTCCCTGGTCGTCCTTGTCATCATCCTTTTCTTTACGATCAACGCAAACACGATCGAGTACCTCAAAAAGGTCAACCCGTGGTTTTTGCTGCTCGCATTTCTCACCCATATCCTGACCATGTGCTTCTGGGCGATGCGGGTAAAAAAGATGGCCGGATCGCTCGGGTACCCGATCAAGTTCTTCTATTCCCTCAATCTCGTTTTTGCAAACCTCCTTGCCGCAGCGGTCACCCCGGCCCAGGCCGGCGGGGAACCGGTCCGGGTGCACGAACTCTATAAGGCAAAAGTCCCGCTCGGCGATGCGACCGCGATTGTGATCATGGAGCGGGTTCTCGACGGTGTCGCCCTCGCGGCTCTGGCAGCGTTTGCGATGTTTGCGCTCACCGAGGAATGGAAAAGCCTCGGGACCATCTCCGACATTATGGTCTTTATCACCTGGATCTTTGTGGCGGGCTGTCTTGTCCTCTTCTACCTTGCCGTGCGGCGGCCCGATGTCATGAAGCGGATGGCAGACAAAGCCGCCCGGTTCTTTACCCGCAAGTGGGAGCCGGCAAAGGTTACCCATCTGCTCGAACGCATAGAAAAAGAGATTGCCAATTTCCACGCCGCCGTGATCAAGTTCGTCAGGTCGGCGAAGTCCGGCCTCCTCTGGGGTTTTCTCTTTACCCTGCTCTACTGGGTCTCGGAGATCGTGACCGCTTCTTTGATCCTCATGGGTCTTGGCCAGCCTCCGCTCTTCTTTGAGTCGTTCGTGATCCAGCTCATCCTCGCGATCTTAATGATGCTTCCGTTAACCCCGGGAAGCTCGGGCATCGCGGAAGTCGGTGCAACCTCGATGTACGCCCTGTTTCTCCCGTCCGCCATTGTCGGGGTCTTTGTCGTCCTCTGGCGGGTTGTCCTCTATTACTTCAATATCGCGCTCGGGGTCATGTCGAGCCTTATTATCGTAAAGCGCGAAGCCTCCAGGGAATAACCCCGGGGAAACCACCGTTTCTTTCTTTCATCAGGCAGCCGCCAGGCTCCCCAACGCTTATCCCCGATGAGGGTGTAGTCTCACCTGAACGATATGCCGGAACAGGTCAGGTGCACCGTAAAAGGGGTCTTTGTTGTGATGAGCGATGCAGCCACCGTGCCGGCTGTAGTACTGCAGGACGAGGGCAGCCGCCAGCTCCCGATCTTTGTCGGCCTCTGGGAGGCGGTCTCGATCAACAGCGCGGTAAACGGCGAAATGCTGCCCCGGCCCCAGACCCACGACCTGCTCCTTTCTGTCATGGAACGGTACGGGATCGCGGTAAACGGCCTTCGGATCGACAGTGTTGAAGACAATATCTATTACGCACAGCTGGACCTGTCACGGGACGGGAAAGAAGAGAGTCTCGACTGCCGCCCCAGCGACGGGATCGCCATAGCGCTCCGCGCACACGCCCCGATCTCTGTTTCGGAAGAGGTGCTTATTGCAGTGGAATCGGGGGATACGGTCGCCGATATGGTCGACCTCTCCACGTTCCTCCGCAGGTAATTCCGGAACTTTACCTTATTTCCGCCGGCGTTCCAGTTCGCCGACCACGTCTGCGAGGTCGATCCCGGCAGCCTTCAGTGCCACGAGCAGGTGGAAAATGAGGTCCGCCGCTTCCTCGGTCGTCCGCTGCGGCACGCCGTTTTTCACCGCAATAACAAACTCGTTTGATTCCTCGCCCACCTTTTCGAGCACCTTGTCGATCCCTTTTGCATCCCGGAGCAGGCGGCTCGTGTACGAGGCCTCGCTCGGGTGGTCGGCCCGGTCGCAGATGACTTCCCAGAGTTCGCGGATCACGGCCGGATCGACCTGTCCTTTTCCTGTCGCGCTCATGTTGTCTCCTCCTGTTTTGCCTCCTCCTGAGGTAAGAGGACTTCCCCGATCTCGAGGCCGCAGAACCGGCGGCAGAGGATGCGCGCCTTCTCGATATTGCACCCGGCTTTCCCGATCGCAATCCCGAGATCGCTTTTCTTGTTCACCATGACATTGACCGGGCCGTTGTCTGCATCGCGCTCGATGCCGGTAACCTCGGCAGGCTTGAAGATATTGGTGATAAAAGCCGCCGGATCCTCGGCGTATTCCACCATCTCGATGCGCCGGCCCAGCACGTTCTGGAGCCGTTTTATGTTCTCACCCTTTTTCCCGATAGCAAGGCCCATGTCTCCCTGCCGGATCACGTAGATCACCCGGTCGAACCGGTCGTCGATCACGCAGTCAAGCGCTGTCGAACGGGTGAGGATCCGGAGCTCTTCGATGTACCTTCGCTCCTTAAAGCCAATATTTCGCTCCATTTTGAAAATCAATCCTATGGTATCCGCAGTTTTTGGTTTTCGTATTCGATGCTTGGATATGAATAGGTCCGGATATACCGGAATAAAGTTCCTGCCGGATTATGAAATAGTCACACGCTTATCGGGTAAAAAAGTTTGGAAAAAAGTACGGAGCTTAATACCGGGCACGATCAGCGGATGTTGTAGGTGATGGTCACCTGGGCCGTGACCGTGATGTCCCCGGACTGGATAGGTGTCGAGGCAGCAGCCTTGGCGCTTCCGGCTTCCATTACAAGGTTGTCGTACCGGTTGTATACGACCGGCGTGTATCCCTGGCTGATATCAGCGGTGTTGGTACCCGTGATGGTCACGTTGAGCGCAGCGGCAACGGTGTCGGCATCGGCACGGGCGTTCGTGACGGCCTTGGTAAGCGCCTGGTTCCGGAGCGCCAGGGCCTGCGCGTCGGAGAGCATGAACTGGATGGAGTCTACCTGGTTTGCACCGGCATTAACCGCAGTGTCGATGATCTGCCCGGTCTGGTTGGTGTCCTTGAGGGTGACCCGCAGGCTGTTTGTTACCTGGTAGGTCTTGACTTTAGAGGAAAAGACACCCTTGTCATCCTGGTACACCGGGGTGATGGTGTAATCGGTTGTCTTCATCTGGTCCCGGGGGACTCCGGCAGCCGCGAGGGCGTCGATCACATTGTTCATGGCAAGGGAGTTGCTCGCCTGCGCAATCTTGACATCGGAATTCTCCGTCTGGACCGAGAAACTGATCGTAACCCTGTCGGGCGTTCCGGTCACCGAGCCGCTCCCGCTCACCGTGATGATGTGGTCGGGGGTGTCGGCCGCTGCCACGCAGCCGATCATCGCCATGGCAAAGAGCACCAGGGCACATACAGCGATTCTTGTTTTTTGCATGGTTTATCAGGCACATAGTTGGTGACCGGGGGGATTAAAGATTGCTTTAACTGCGAAATTATTCGTAATCATCGGGAAATACTACGGGATCGGCTCCGGATTGGCCTCCCCCCAAACTACATGACCCGGGAGGGTACATAGTAGAGGCGATAGAGCATGGGAGCAACAATCGTAGAGAAGATCTTCTCACGGAAATGCGGCAGCGATATCAGGGCAGGCGAAGTGGTCATGGCGCCTATTGACGGGGCCATGATTCACGACATTACCGGCCCGCTTGCCATCCAGAAGTTCTACGAGATGGGCGGGAAACACGTCTTCGATCCGAAGCGTGTCATCATGCTCTTTGACCACCAGATCCCGGCAGATTCGCTCGAAGCGGCAAAGATCCACCAGTACATGCGGACATTTGCTGCCGAACAGGGGATCCATAACTACGATATCAACGAAGGGGTCTGCCACCAGGTGGTCCTTGAAAAGGGCAGGGCTGCGCCCGGCGAGATCGTGGTCGGCGCCGATTCCCATACCTGCATGTACGGTGCGGTAGGGGCGTTTGCAACCGGCATCGGGTCGACGGATATGGGCTTTGCGCTCAAGTTCGGCGCCCTGTACTTCAAGGTGCCCCAGACGATCCGGGCCGAAGTATCAGGGAAGTTTTCGAAACGTGTCGGTCCAAAAGACCTGATCCTCGCGATTGCGGCGGACATCGGGGCCGACGGGGCGACCTACCAGGCAATCGAGTTTGCCGGGAAAACCATGGAAAAGATGGACATGCCCGGGCGAATGACCTGCTGTAACATGGCCATCGAGATGGGCGCGAAAGCCGGCATCGTCCCCCCCGACAAGGTGACATGGGAGTACATGAAAGGCCGGCGGAAGATGAAGCCATTCGACCTTGCAAGCGACAAGGACGCCTCGTACGCAGAGAAGCGGACGTACAATGTTTCCGATCTCGAACCGCAGGTCGCCGTCCCGCACAACGTGGACCAGGGAGTGCCGGTGGGCAAAGTCGAGGGAACCCACATCGACCAGGTCTTCATCGGCTCGTGCACGAACGGCAGGTACGAGGATCTCGCAGAGGCCGCAGAAGTGCTGGGCAAAAAGAAGTTTAACCCGAAGGTCCGGGTGCTTGTTATCCCCGCATCACGGGCGGAATATCTCAAAGCCCTTGAAAACGGCCTCGTCGAGCGGTTCGTAAAAGCCGGGGCACTTGTGGAAGCGCCCTGCTGCGGGCCCTGCATGGGCGGGTCGTTCGGGCTGATTGCGCCGGGCGAAGTCTCGCTCTCCACCTCGAACCGGAACTTCAAGGGACGGCAGGGCAGCACCGAGGGGAAGGTGTACCTCTGCTCGCCGGCAACGGCAGCGGCAAGCGCAATCAAAGGCGAGATCGCCGACCCGAGGGAGGTGTGAACCATGGCGGCAAAGAAGACAGCAGCGGTAAAAACCATGCACGCCGGGCAGCGAACCAGTACAAAGGCCGTGAAGGTCTGGAAATTCGGGGACAATATCGATACCGATGCGATCATCCCGGGCCGGTTCCTGGTGCTCAATAACCCCGACGAACTGGCAAAACATGCCTTCGAGGGTACGCGGGACGAGTTTGCAAAACAGGTAAAAGACGGTGACATCGTCGTGGGAGGAAAGAACTTCGGGTGCGGTTCATCGAGGGAACATGCGCCGCTTGCGCTTATCGGCAGCGGCATACACGTGGTCCTGGCGCAGTCGTTTGCCCGGATCTTTTTCCGGAACTCCATCAACACCGGGGTGCTCCCGGTCGTCTGCCCGAAAGCCAATACCATTGCAGACGGTGCAAAAGTCACCCTCCATCTCAAGGAGGGATATGTGGAAGCCGATGGAAAAAAACTGGCCATCGAGCCGGTGCCCCCGTTCATGCAGAAGATTGCCGATGCCGGGGGACTTGTTGAATACGCGAAGGGATTAAAGGAGGTGCCGGGATGTATAAAGTCGCAGCAATAGGCGGGGACGGTATCGGCCCGGAGATCGTGGCCGAAGGAAAGAAAGTACTCGAAGCAGCCGGGGAACGGTATAACTTCGATATCGAATGGACGGATTTCGATATCGGGGCGGACCGGTACCTGAAGACAAAGGAGCTCCTGACCGAAAGCGACCTTGCAGAGCTTAAGAAATTCAAGGCGATCTACTTCGGTGCCATCGGGGATCCCCGGGTCCAACCGGGTATCTTAGAGAAGGGAATCCTCCTTGCCCTCCGGTTCTCGTTCGACCAGTACGTGAACCTCCGGCCCATCAGGTTGCTTGACGGTGTCGAGACGCCGCTTGCCGGCAAGACTTCGAAAGACATCGACTTTGTCGTGGTGCGGGAGAACACCGAGGATTTCTATGTCGGGATCGGTTCACGGTTCAAAAAACACCAGAAGACCGAACTTTCCGTTGTCCGCGACCTCTACAATGTCAGGTTCGGGCTCGATATCGAGACCGATGCCGAGGAGCTCGCCTACCAGATCGGGGTCGTGACCCGGGAAGGATCGCGCCGGGTCCAGACCTATGCTTTCGACCTCGCCATGCAGCGCCGCAAAAAGCTCACCTCGGTCGACAAGGCAAACGTGCTCTCGGACGTGTACGGCCTCTGGCGGGATGTCTTTAACGAAACCGCAAAGAAATACCCAAAAGTCGCCACCGATTTCAACTTTGTCGATGCGGTCACGATGTGGTTTGTCAAAAACCCGGAGTGGTTCGATGTGGTTGTCACGCCCAACATGTTCGGGGACATTATCACCGACCTCGGGGCAATGATCCAGGGCGGTCTTGGCCTTGCCCCGGGCGGGAACATCAACCCGAAGGGCACTTCGATGTTCGAACCGATCCACGGGTCGGCACCGAAGTACAAGGGCATGGATGTTGCAGACCCGATAGCAACCATCTGGGCCGGTTCGCTCCTTCTCGATCATCTCGGGGAACACAAGGCGGCAGAAGCCGTTGTTCTCGCCATCGAACAGAGCATCAAAGACGGCATTGTCACAAAGGATCTTGGCGGGACTGCGGGGACGTCAAAAGCAGGGTCTTATATCGCCGAATGCGTGAAGAAAGGGAAATAATCATTATTTTTTTTTTTAGAGATCCGGCCCCTGCCCGTACTGACACAAGGGTCGGGGCGATCTCTTTTGCCGATCGATCGGTCCGATCGTTTTTTTAACAGAGCGACAAGCAGGGCAGGGGGGTCCCCCTTGATCGCTGAGGGGGAGGGGGTGACCCCGCCCAGGGATCGCGATCGGTCGGTCTGACCGATCAGTGAGTACGGTCGGACCGACCATGCCGTCTCGTCTGACTGTTCAATGGAAATACTGGTCGCGGAACTGGAAGAAATGATGGCGCCCCGATCGATCCCGGAGATCGATCGGTCCGACCGGTATTTTTATAGACCGGCAAGTGGCCTGAGGGGGGCGACCGGTTTTTTTCGTGGCGGGGGCGGCCGATCCTGATGAGGGGTCGGGGCGATCGTTTTTTAAAAAAAAGTTTTGAGGTGAATCCCGAAGGTTATTTCAGGCTATCCGGGATATCGATCGGGATATCGTCCTCTTCCTTCTCCGCTTTTTTGGAGAAAATCGATTTGAGCGCGGCAAACGGTCCTGCCGGTTCGCCTTCGTTCTTCTTTTTGTGGCCGCTGTAGTCCTTGAGGAGGATCTCGGCCTCGATGAGCCCCTCTTCCACCTTCATCTTCTCGGTCACGTCCACGAGGCTCCCGACGATTGCGATGGTCACGTTGTTCCGGATCACCGGGATCTCGTTGACCTCGACCCGGATCTTCGCGCCGTTCCTTCCGGCAAACTCAAGCCGGTAGGGGGGTTCGCGCCGGCCGGTGGAGATTGCCTTGAGGGTCCGCTCGAGCCCCTTCGCATTGATGGGGTTGTCAGTTAAATAATCGGTCCACAGCCGTTTGCCGCTTCCCGAATTACAGCCGAGCATTGCCCGGATCCGGGGGCTCACGTAGAGAAGGGTGTGATCGGGGGTGTGCGTATAGTACATCGGGGTGCCGCTTTCGATAAGGAGCATCAGCTGGCTGTCGCGCCGGGTGATATCGCGGTGTCTCTTTTTCTCCGGGGTTACGTCCCTCCCGTTGGCAACAATAGCCGTGACATTCCCGTCTTTGTCCGCAATCGATCGTGCGGCCCAGCTGATGCACCGCGGCCCTTTCGGCGAACTGATCCACTGTTCCACGACGCAGGTGTACGGCGGGCGAAAGAGGCTCGTCATCCGTGTGGCAAGGGCGTCCGCGTAGCGTTCGTCTGCCGCCGGCATAAAGACGCTCCCGACCAGTTCTTCCTCTTTTTTTCCCATTGCTTCGCAATAGGCCCTGTTCACAAACATCAGACGCCCCTCGGGGCTGAACTTGACCAGCAGGTCCTGCTGTTGATCGAGTAATTCCTTATAGAGGGTATCATCCTGTATGCTCATGGAGGATCTCCGAAGAAATACCGGGGAAGTCACGGATACCGGTTTCCCCGTCCTTTCAATGTACAGGTCTCCTTTGTGGGGTATTAATGTTGCACAATATGACCCGGGACGCATTTTGGGGAAGAGCAGAAAAAAGGATGAGAGGGGTACGAAAGAGGGGTTGTATAATTTCAGACGAGGGCCACGATCTGCTGCTGGACATCGGTCCGGCGGGCTTTCCAGACCGGGGATACCGGCTGCTCCGGGATACGGGCCACCGATGCGGTGCGCTCCCTGCCATAGAGAATCGAACGAAGGGCCGCAAGCGAGATGGTGAAATTTCCCGCTTCGAAGAGCTCGATGTTGAGCGCTTTGCCGGACCCCGAGACATGGCCCATGCCACAGGTCGTCCCGAGGTAGTAGTTCCACTCGCGGACGAGTGCGTCCACCTGCACGGCGACCTGCCGGCCGGCGATTCCCTTCACGAGGTCGTCCAGCCGGATGGCGTACCGGGCGCCAAGGACATGCAGTTCCACGACTTCATGGAGACTGCCGTCACGGTCGATTGCCCTGCACCCTGTCCGCTGGATATAGCCTGCTTTCTGCATCATACACGACCACCTTTCTGTCGTAGTACTGCATCTGGGAAACAGGGTATATAACCCGGGACCGTGCGCGGTGTGAAAGTGAAGGATCGGAGAGACGGGACCGGTCTGGCGGCTCAGGGAACCGGGGGACTTCCCGGGGCCTTTCGGTGTTTTACCCGGTCCATGCAGGTATTGAGGATCTCCTCCACGAACCGGAGCGTCCCTTGTGTTCCTGCGAGCGGGGGATACGTGAGCCGGACCCGGTCCTGGAGCGGGGGGATAATACCCACAAATGCCGCATCGGGACATACCGGTTGTTCGAACGCGGAACCAATGACCAGATCCGGGGCGGTCTCCCGGAGCCGTTCTGCCACCAGCCCGAAATCGTTTGCCTTTTCCTGCCGGTACCGGGTCTTCCGGCCGGCCGGGGGATCGTTCCTTGTCCCGACAAAGCGGATCTCAGCGTCGAGGTACCTCTTGAGCATATCGGCGGCGTACCCGGCATAGGCGGCACCGGCAAAGATCGCAACGGACGGTGGGGTATGGCGCCGGAGGAACCGGTCGCATGCGCCGACAATGCGCTCTTCCTGCATGTCGAGCTCGTCAAAGACGAGGGATGCATCGGCGTCCGGGAACTCGCCTTCCAGCCGTTCGAACGTTGCGCGGAGGGCGGGGAGCCCGAGGGTTCCGCCAAGAAACTTCCCGACACCGGAGGCAAAGTCCGTGTTCGTCCCGATAGTGAGCGGGGCCGCGTGCGCTGCCATCTCTGCCCAGTCCCGGCAGAAGACGGTACCAACCGGGACACCGGCCATGCGCAGGAGCCGGGTGACCTCCGCGATATTTCCTTTAAAGAACGGATCGGAGAGGGAGACCCCGTCGATGTTCACCCCTTTGCGCTTCGGGTCGACTTTCGGGGCGAGTGCCAAAAGCGCCGCCCGGTATCCCGTTTCCAGCTCCCCCGCAAAGCCGGGGCTGTCGACAAGCAGGATATCCTCTCCCGGGAGGATTGCGGAGATATCCTCTCCCATAACCGCCGGGACACAGGTCGTGATCACCGCGATCCTGCCACCTTTGCCCGACAGGTCGCCGATCACCTCCTTTAAGCGGTTGTCCGACCCGAAGACCACCTCGTTTTCGAGGATAAATGTCCCGTAGAGTGGAGCGCCGATCAGGGTCGACGGGTAATAATAGCAGCCGCTCGACCCGTGGATAACCACGTGTATCCCTTCGAAACCCGCAAGGCATGCCGCAGCCCCGGTCATGGCGCACGGCCATAACGGCGTCCCGCACTCAGGCAAAAAGAGCCCTCCTCCAGCGGTGGAGCAGCCGTTCCGTCCCGCTCAGCCCCACAGGGGGGATCACGGGGACCGGCACCGGGCTCCCTTCATCGGAGAACCGGAGCCCGACCTTCCGGGCAAGGTCCTGTGCCGCAATCCTCCCCTCGGGATCCGGGGGGATGGGGGAGAAAAAGACACCCGACCCGGCCATGTCCCGGAACTTTTCGAGAAGTTTTTCTTCCCGGGCACGTTCGCGCCCGACAGATTCTGTCCCGTCGATACCGCAAGTGTGTGCAACATCTTCAAGGAACGAGGAATTTCCCGAGATTCCTATGGGGAACCCGGGGACATAGGGCGTGCCAAACCGCGAACGGAGGTATTCCCCCACCGGCACAAGGGAAGGGTCGCGGAGCACGTTGAGCCGTGCGGACCCGAGCGCCCCGATCTCATGTGTGGTTATGTTGCGCACGAACCGCAGGTTCACCGAAAGGCCGAGCAGGGATAGCAACCGTTTTACCTCGGCATAGTTCTCCTCGACCTCGTATTCGAGGTTCTTTTCCCCGATAAGATTCACCTTCCCGTTGGGAGTTGCTTCCCCTGCCATCGCTGCAAGACTGATGAGTGCGTTATTGACCCCGGCCTGGAACGACCCGCCCAGAAAACCGGCGGTCGGCACGACAATGACCGGGCAGCCCTGCTTTGATCCGCAGACCTTCTCGATATCGTCGCCAATCGTCTCGACAATGCAGGTCGAGAGGACAAAGACCGCCCCGGGTTTTCCGGCCATGACCTTATCGAGCGTCCGGTCGAGTGCCGCCTCGCCGCCAAAAACCACGTCGGTCTCTAAAAGACCGGTCGAGACGAGCGGGGGAAGGGCCGGCCTGCCATTGTCAAGAGCCGTAGCATAGAGGAGGGAAAAATTATGGTGCGTGCAGCCCCCCGGCCCGTGGACGACCGTGACTGCATCGGTTACCTGCGTCACCACCGAGAGTGCACCGGTCAGGGTGCAGCCGGCAATCCTACACGTACTGGCGGGCAAGGGATTCGAGGTCATCGATCTCAAGAGGTGCGGGTATCGTAAGCCGGGTGTTTTCCATGACCCGGGAAGCAAGATCGCGGTACCGCTGTGCCTGTTCGCTTGCCGGGTCGTACTCGATCACGGTCTTCCGGTCGAGTTCCGCCAGCTGGACGGTCCGGTCGCGGGGAATATACTGGACGAGGTGGCTGTTGACCTTCCGTGCAAACTCCGCGACGAGTTCTTCTTCGCGGGGCATGTTCTTGGCATTGCAGATCACGCCGGCAAGCCGGCATTTGCTCTTTGGCCGGGCCGAGAGCCTTTGAATCGCCTTGCAGATGTTGTTTGCCGCGTACAGCGACATGAGCTCCCCCGAGGTCACGAGGTACACTTCCTGTGCGTACCCTTCCCGCATCGGCATCGCAAACCCGCCGCAGACTACATCGCCCAGCACATCGTAGACAATGATATCACCGGTGAGCGTCCCGAACTTCTCCAGCAGCTGGAACGTGGCAATAATCCCCCGCCCGGCACAACCGACACCGGGTTCGGGGCCCCCCGCTTCAACGCAGCGGACACCATGGAAACCGGTATAGACCACATCCTGCGGGGTCACGGCAGCGGCGCCCCGTTCGCGTACCAGGTCCATCACGGTCGGGATCAGCCGGCCTGCCATCAGCATCCGGGTGCTGTCGCGTTTCGGATCGCACCCGATCTGGAGGACATCGTATCCTGCAAGGGAGAGGGCTGCGGACAGGTTGGCCGAAGTGGTAGACTTCCCGATGCCGCCTTTCCCGTACAGGGCGATCTGTTTCATCACCAAAGTATTGGCCGGCACGTTATATTAGACCTCCTGAAGTTAAGAAAAGTTAAATTGCGTTGGCGCTTTCCCTGCGAACCGGGACAAAATTTAATCGGAGCCGCGGAACAGCGCGAGGAAGAGCACGAGGACCGGGATCACTTCGAGCCGGCCTACCCACATCACGAGGATAAACACCCACTTCGAGAGGGCCGGCATGGACGATGAGACATAGCCGGTTGTCATTCCGCAGGTGGAAAATGCAGAGATCACATCGAAGAGCACGTCATTGATGGGAAAGGTGGTGATGTGGAACTGGATGACCACGAGTGTGGCGACAAAGATCACGAGGACCGAGAGGATGATCACAAGGAGGGTCTTTGCCGTTTCCAGTTCGGCGGTTGCACGCGGGATCACCCGGCCTTCGCTTTTAAAGGGGATCAGTACTTTCCCGCTCACGAAGAGCCGGCGGAACCACCAGACGAGCGCCCTAAAAGCGAGCACTACGCGGTTGAGCTTGATCCCCCCGCTGGAGCTTCCCGCAGCGCCGCCAATGAAGATCAGCATGGCAAGGAAGAGGAGGGTGACGCTTGCCCAGGTCCCGATATCGGCGATCTGGAACCCGGTGGTTGTCAGGGCGGAAACGGTCATAAAGAGGCCCTGCCCGAGTGCCGTCGGGATATCGGTATTCCCGAAGTAAACAAGGTCGTAGGCCAGCACCGCGGTACCGGCCGCTGCGATCACGACAAAAAGCTTGATCTGCTCGTCCCCAAAGAGGCTGAAGCGCCGGTTCTCGGATATCAGGTAATAAAGGCGGAACGGGAGTGCCCCGGCGATCATGATCGGGATAAGGAGCAGTTCGAGCAGGAGGTTGTGGTACGAGGCAATCCCGCCGTCGACAACGGAAAAGCCCCCGGTCGAAATCGCGGAAAGGGCAAGGTTTACCGAATCCCACAGCGAGAGGCCGGTAAAGAGGATGAGACCGAGGGCAACAAAGGTAAGGAGGGCGTAGATCCTCCAGATCGCCCGGCCCGTCGTGACAATGCTTGGCATCAGGGGCTCCTCCCGGCTCTCCGTACGGTAGATCCTGCCCTGGAAAAGCCCGCTGCTGCTTGCAAGGGCGATTACGTATGCGATGATCCCGATACCGCCTATCCACTGCATGAACGTGCGCCAGAAGAGCAGGGTGTAAGGGATCGTGTCGATGGACGGCAGCATGGTAAACGCCGTCCCGGTCCACCCGGCCATCCCTTCAAAGACCGCGTCGGTAAAACTCATGCCGAGGCCGAACATGAACGGCAGGCCGCTCACCATCGCACAGGCTATCCAGAAGAGTGCTATCGAGCACAAGGACGTCGAGAGCCGGTTCTCGCGCTCGTTTCTCGGGAGGTGTTTCATGCCGGTCCCCAGAAGGAAAAAGACCACCGGGACTGTTGCCATGGGAAGGAACAGGGACCATTCGGCAAAGAGCACCGCCACTACCAGGGGAACCGCGGTCAGCGGGGCGATAAAAAAGAAAATATCCCCCAGATCTGCTGCGATCGTGGAGAGATAGAGGAGACGGCGCATCACTTATGTGGTTGTCGCTGGTGCACTATATAGCGTTTGCATACGGATAACCGACGGGAAAAAAGGAAAAACAAAGGGGTTTTTATCAGGCCTTGTTGGTCCAGAGACCGTGGACCGAACAGAATTCCCTGACTTTTACCTCAGTACTCTTGACCGGGAATTCCGCTTCGGGCTTTTCCCCGGGTTTGAAGTACCGGGTGTAGACTTTCTCTTTGTCGCGGACCTCGACCCATTCGATGTAGTGCTTCTCTTCCATCGGGTGGGGGACGGCGCCGATCTTCACAATGATGCCGTTTGCGGTCTTCTCTACGACAGGAACATGCTTCTCTTTTCCCTGGTCCGCAGTCTTTTCCTGCTGGAGCGCCATCGGCTGCCCGCAGCAGACCAGCGTCCCTTCCGAGGCATGGACGACTTTTACGATGTTCCCGCAGACCATGCATTTGTAGACTTCAAGCAGATTTGTCATATGATACCCTCCTTTACACGATGTTGAGTTCTTTGTGCTTCTTTAAGATTTCGTCTGCCAGCCGGTCGAGGGCCTGCATTGTCTTCTCGTCAGGCTCGCCCAGCACCATGATCGGCGGCATCACTTCCACTTTGACATGATCCAGCATCTTTGTGATGGTATCGGCAGTCTTGCCGCCCCAGCCGTAGGACCCGATCACCGCGGCAAACCGGGTTTTTGGCCGGAGCGCGTTTGCAAGGTACGTTGCCGAGACTACGACCGGGTGCGGGCCGAACAGGACGGTCGGCGCTGCTATCACAATTGTGGCCGCATCGACAAGGGCGAACGCAAGCTCGCCGGTATCGGTTTTGGTGAGGTTGAAAGGTTTTACCACGATGCCCCGCGAGACCAGGGCCCCCATGAGGTGATCCACCATCTTTGCCGTACTCCCGTGCATCGAGACGTACGGAATAACGACCTCGTTTTTGACCGCATCCGATGTCCAGTCGGCATATGCATCGAGGATCATCTTCGGATTTTTCGTCAGCGGGCCGTGGCTGGGTGCGATGATGGCAGGATCGAGCGCCCGGACCCGTTCCACGTATCCTTTGATACTGTTGCGGAACGGCATCATGATCTCCGCATAATACCGCTTTGCCGAGCGGTATGCCCATCCTTCATCCTTCACGAACAATTCGGTTGTCGCAGCATGGAACCCGAAGAGGTCGCAGGAAAAGAGGATCCGGTCTTCGACAAGGAATGTCAGCTGGGTCTCGGGCCAGTGCGTCCAGGGCGTGATCAGGAACTTCAGCGTCCGGTCGCCCAGCGAGAGGATGCCGTTGTCTTCGATGAGGATAAAGCGATCCGCCGGTACGTGCAGCAGTGCGATGAGGAGGTCCCGGCACTTGGCATTGGTGACCACCTGTGCATCCGGGTAGAATTCAAGGACCATCGGAAGCGAACCCGCATGGTCCTGTTCTGCATGGTTGATCACGATATAGTCGATCTTCTCGACACCGAGCTTGACAAGGTTTGAGATGAGGTCGTACTCTTTCGTGGGATCGACCGTATCGATCAGGGCGGTCTTTTCGCTGCCTTTTACCAGGTACGCATTGTAGGTCGTTCCTTCCGGCAGCGGGACCAGTTCATCGAAGATCCGCCGGTCAAAATCATAGGCGCCGACCCAGGAGACGCCGGGCACAAGTTCTCGGGAAACCATAACAACCAGTTATTACTCCTCTTTTTTGAATTGGTCTTTTGCTGCAAAACAGACCGGGCAGGTCCAGTCAGCCGGCAGGTCTGCAAAACTGATGCCGGGCTTTATATCCTGAAGAGGTTCGCCTTTCTCGGGATTGTAGACATGCCCGCAGATGGTACATACATATCGATCCATAAAAAACGCTCCATTTATAACTGGTAAAGTGTAGGACAGCAAAGGAATAATCGTTTCGATAGGACACATGCCCCGATAAAACGGTTACAGGAGGTTTCCCCAGGCAGGAAGATCGGGATTGAGGACGACCAGCAGGTAATTTGCATAGCAGGCGATGATGAGCAGGATCAGGCAGGGGACCAAAAAGAAGACTGTCCCCACCGAGGACATGAGCGCTTGTGCGATCGTACATATTGCCGCAGCAACCACAAGGAGCATAACGACAAACGCAAGGTAGACCGCATGGAGTGAAAAAAAGACCCAGAACCAGAGCACGAGCAGGATCAGGGTAAAGAAAAAAAGTGCAGCCGCGGTCTGCACCTCATGTTTCGAAAAGCCTGCATTCCAGATGGTATAGAGGGCCAGTCCCAGCAGGCCAAAGACTGCAATGATCGCATAAAAGAACAGGTTGTCCGGGGGCAGGATGTCGGGTTTGACGAGCCCTGAATACCAGCCGGGGATAGACGTAGTGAAGAGATACAGGCCGGCATACCCCGGGATAAGGCAGATGAGAAGGGACGCAAGGAGCCTGCCGGGATGATGTTCTGCGGGCGTAATATATTATTCCACGATGTATGGGAAGATAAAATAATCACATCCTTTATTTTTTATAAGAGATAGTGGCTCTGTTGAATTATTAAAACGCCAAACCCTGCCAAACGCCATATCCGTCAGGCGCCGCCCGCTATCATGTACCCGCCCATACCAAGCATCAGGATTACAAAGAGCAGCCGGATCTTCTCCGGGGAGACCGTATGGGCAGCACGGACGCCAAGGAAAGCACAGGGCACGCTCGCAAGGGAGAGAACCGCCCAGAACATCCCGTTGACATACCCTAGGGAAAACGGTGGCAGGCCGGGGACGTTTGCCCCTCCCGCAATGTAGGACACTACACCGGTTGCAGCAGAACAGAGCATGAATGCCGTCGAGGTCCCGATGGCCTGCCTTAAGGGGATGCCAAGAACCGTCGTCATCACCGGGACCATCACGATTCCCCCGCCGATTCCAAAAAGTCCCGAGACAAAGCCGAAGACAAATCCCCAGAACAGGTACAGACCGGCATTCTGCCGGATGCGACCTTCCCCAGAAAGGGTCGAGGTGAAATACATCCTTACCGCTGCAAGGACGAGGAGCACGCCAAAGAGGCATTCCATGAGCCGGCCCGGGGCGTGGATGGAGATTGCAGCACCGGCAACTGCCCCAAGAATGCCGGGAACCACCATCAGGAGCAGGGGGCGCACGAGCACGCAGCGCCGGCAGTGGTGGCCCCACGTCCCGGAGAGTGCGGTCGGCACGATAACGGCAAGGCTGGTGCCGAATGCAATCCGGAGCGAGAGGGTGGGATCGACACCGAGACCGGTCAGCAGCCAGTACTGGACCGGCACCATGAGGAAACCGCCGCCGATCCCGAAAAAACCGGAAGCAAAACCGATCGCACTGCCGGTCAGTGCAAGGATCAGCACGGAAATAAGGGAAAAATCCATCGTGTCTCCGTAATTGTACGGGTCGGCCCGGACCGGCGGTGACCACGGCCGTAGTCAAAAAAAATTATGCGGTGGAATTATTGACGGTAAACGCAGAGGACTTCGTTCCCGCGAGGCCACCGTCTGCCAGTACCCTGATACTGTACGAACCCGGCGTTGCCGATGAGGGGATGTCAAGGGTGCAGGTCAGTTTCGATGACGATGAGGTCGAGAGCTTTGTACACTGGATCTGGTCGGTATCGGAATAGACCAGGGTGACGGATAGGATACTGTTGAAATTCTGCCCGTTTACCGTGAGGGTGAATGATTCATCGCGATCGCTGCTCGTGGGAGAGATGCTGGAAATGGTCGGGGTGGCAGCTCCAACGGTAAATGCGCCGGGGAGCGAGGTTGCCTGGCCGTCAGGGTTCGTAACCTGGACATTGGCTGTTCCGGCATCCAGGCTGCTCAACGCGATATTACAGGTGATCTGGTTCGAGGAGGCTGAAACACCCGTTGCCACAACCGGCATCTTTCCCGGCTGGATCAGGCGCACCGTTGCACCGCTCTGGAAGTTGTTCCCGTTGATAGTCAGGCTGACGGTAGTACCGGTTGCACCGCTCGTAGGAGAGATCGAGGTGATCGAAGGCGCTGCCCCGGACGCAGCCGTTGTTGCGGTGGTCGCGATCGTGGGCGTCATGACCGTAATAGACGCAACCGAGACATGGGAGAGTTTCACGGGATACAACTTATCCATCTCGGCCCGGGGGAACTTTTCCGTTTTGCTTGTTTCCCGGTGTCCCCAGGACCCGTCAGAATTCTTCACAATGATCGCACGTTCGTACTGATCGGCAGATGAGTCGTACGACATGATCAGCCAGAC
>JAQWDG010000143.1 GCA_028705545.1 Methanoregula sp.
ACATTCGGCACCACTACCGCAGAACGGGCACCGTTCCGGCTCGTCGTCGACGTTCGGCGACTCGAACCGTTCGTGACACCGCAAACATTCGTAGATCCCGACCGTATACCGGGCGCGTGCATGGTTTAGACGCACAATCCGGTCAATCTTGTCGCACATCACCGCACCCGGTCCATCGGTGCCACCGATTTGTTCTCGAAGTAGCGGGACGGGGTGGCGGCGATCTGGCCGTTGTACTTGGCGCCCGGCCGCCGGTTGTACGGCACCGCCACCGATTCGGTCTCGGTGAACGCGATCTGGCCGATCGTCATCCCGGCATACAGGTTTACGGGCCGGACATTGACGTTCTTAAGTTCGAGCGTAATGGTGCCGTGAAATCCGGCGTCGATCCAGCCGGCAGTCTGGTGCACCTCGATCCCCAGTCGGGCCAGACTGCTTTTTCCTTTCAAATCCGCCACGATCGTCTCCGGAAGGGTGAGAACTTCCACCGTGCGGGCGAGCACGAAATCGTCCGGGTTCAGGATCAGTTCATTGGCAACCACCCGATCTATGCCGGCATCGATACTCTCCCGATCATACGGATCGATGATGTCGTTCGACCGCCGATACACAACAAAATCGTTGCCGAGCCGGACATCGATCGAGTTCGGCTGCACCATATCCGGGTCGTAAGGATCAATATCCATAACCCCGGTCTCCAGATACTCTTTGATTTGCCAATCAACCAGAAGCATAAATAGGTGTATGACATTTCACTATAAAAAATGTATTACGCCTTGACGCGGTCGGCCGCGAACTCGGCATACGCGTCGACGATCTCGATCCCGATCCACCGTCGGCCCATCCGCTGCGCCACCACCCCGACGGTCCCGGACCCCAGGAACGGGTCCAGCACGACGTCGCCCGGCGAACTGCTGTAGGCCAGGATCTTCTCGACCAGGGCTTCCGGCAACTTGGTTGCGGTCTTCTTCTGGCCGGGCCAGAACTCGCGCGGAATATACCAGACGTCTTCCCGGTCGGCGTAGTTGGCCGACCGCCCGTCTTTGGTCCGTTCCGACAACGGGTGCCGGCATTCGAGATGGTAGGTGTAGTGGCGCGGGTTCTTGACGACGAACAGAACATGGTAGTGGCTGGACACGTATTTATTCCGAGTAAACACACCGAACTGGAACTGCCAGATGACGTGATTGACGGTCGTGAACCCGACCTCTTTGACAGCAGTCAAGATGTCGTTCAGGTTGCTCCAGCCGGAGACGATGTACATACAGCCGTTGGGTTTCAGCACCCGCCACGCCTCCTGTACCCACGACCGAGTGAACGCTGGGTATTCAGATTGCGAGATCTCATGATACCCTTCTATGACGTTTGCGTCGTTCCGATTATAATTCGCCGGGGTGCCGGAGAACTCGATGGCGAACGGGGGATCGGTCACCACGATATCGACGGACGCTGCCGGCAAAGTCGGGAGGATCGTGAGCGCGTCGCCGTTCAAGATCATCGGATCACGCCCGTGAACCCACAATACGGGCAGGTGATCGGGGTGTTGAACCGGATGAGGCCGTGCATTGTTTCATACTCTTGTTTGTCGAACCAGTCATGGCATTGGTTGCAGACGATCTTCTCTTCGTCCGCAATCTCGGTAAAATATTCGTAGATTTTCGATCCCTTTGACATACTTACAGATTGGGAGTCGACCAATATATAGGTGTTTGTTGGTCAATCGCTGTTCGGGTATATCAGGACGATCGGTTTGTTCTTCCACCCCTCCAGCGCGAACATCTGCCCATACCCATCGTCGTGTCCGTGATACCGAATCCATTGAAATCCTTCCTGGTTCGGCGGCATTTCTGCAGGTGATTCGATACAGTCGAACCGGATGTGTGACTGCTTCTTGATCCGGGCCCAGATGTCGCGGGTCGGTTTTCCGCGATAATTGGCGTCCTGTAATTCCGCAAACAGGTCGATCCGCCGGTCGTCGCGGAACTCGGCCGGCGGGTGCAAGGGGATCAAGATACCTTCGAGAAAGACGTGGTGGCAGCAACATCCGTCGGTCTGCTGTTTGAAGACCACACCGCTCTCGCACGGGAGGATAAACCCCCAATCGATATCGTAACAGGTCGCGAACGCATACGTGCCATCCCGCTTCAGCCGCTGGATCGCCTGATAGTCGCCATCGTCGCCGACGAACATGGGATCATATCTCCGTTAACAGATCGACGATCGCGGTAATCTCGGTGTCGGACAGACTGGCGACGTCGAGATCGGCGAATTGGAGAGCCATCTTGATGCCGTTCATACGTTGAACCGGTTTGAAATCGAACTCCCGGTAAATAACGAGGTTCATATCGTTCAACCACTGGACGAACGCGAGGAGGGTGCTGACATCGTGATCGCCGGCCGAGAGATCCGTAAGAATGGTGTTCAAGAAGGCGTCGGTTGCATCATTTTGCATACTATAATATGTCATACACTTGCATATAATTCTTCCTCCTGATATCAGAGTATACCCAGGAAAAACCGCCATTAACGGCTGTTCTTTAATATCTGATAGAGTCTGCGTGTGAATGACCAAATGTATGACAAACTACCGAGATCGACCGCCGTGATCGACTTGATCGACTTGATCGGGTCTTTCTCTACTAAGATCTTTTTCACAACAATAGATCTTCCTATAGAAGATCTTTCCCCTCACAAAGATCACAGAAGAGAGAGACCCGATCAAGTCGATCAAGTCGATCACGAAATCGATCGGAAAGTAGTCGATCAACTGATCCAATCTCGAAGGCGCAGGAGACTGACGACAATCCCGGTTCAGAACAGTAACGAATTCGGCCGCGGCCGGCGAAGCCGGGTAACCTTTATATAGGAGGAAAAATCTCCCCAATCCTGGCTCCGATTGCCGGCCGGAAAAATTCGATAGATCTTCCTATGACCCTGTTCATAGGAAGGTGTGGAGGGTCAACTTTTATATAGGAGAAAAAACAGTATTTTTACGATCGATTAGAAACCAGTCGATCAACCCGATCATTTTTCCAGCATTTTCGCGTATACTGGGTAGGCAGACTACCCTACCGCACCTAATACGTATGCAAACCGGATCAGTCTGCATCAAGAAATTGGTGGAGGCACCAGGGGTAGGCCACCACGAACGGCTGCCAGCCGCCGGTGAACGAGTGGAGGATCGGGATCGGGGTGCCGGGGATCGCCCACCACCAGACGGCAACACCTATGCCGATGGCGGGATGGACGTAGGCGCCGGCAATCAGGGGGAGGAGGAGGCCGATCAAGGCCAGACATTCCAGCCCGACCAGACTTTTGAGCACGTCGCGGTCCACGTTACCCCATCCCCACGACGATCTGGATCACGGCCGGCGTGATAACGGCTTCAAGCCCGGCGGCAACGGCGACCCCCCCGGCAATCGCGATGGTGCATGCCATTAAAGCCGACCGCACATCGATCCCATCCTCGACGTTCATCCCTCCCAGCAGTAACCCGGCGATGATCGCGAAACAGAAGACCGGGATCTCAACGATCCCATGCGGCACGATCGCGGCGATCACGAACCCCGGTCCCATCCGGTCCAGCAGTCCGCCCATCACGATGCCGCCGATGAGTGCTTGATACGGCAGGATCATGAACGCGATCCCGCGGGCCAGACTGCTTTCCGGTTTCCGGGTGATGTAGAAGATCAGCATCATGACGGTCATACAGATGGTATTGTTGACGAACAGGTGACCGGCCATGACGTACCAGGGGACGGCGTGAAGGTCCGGCATGAACGCCAGTGCCGTACTGGTCTTGACGAACAGGTTGACCGATTGGCTGACCCCGGTCTGTGCATACCCGATCGTCATCCCCAGCAGCATCGGGACAATGAACCCCATGACGGCGAACGTAAAGAACCAGAATCTGAAGTCCGGTCGCCGAACCATGGTGGATATGGTCGATACGATCATACGACGGCCTCCGGAGAGAGCAGGTTCCAGGGGACGTCGGTGCGGATGATGGTGAAATCTTCAACACTGCCGATCGTGAAATCGGTCTCTCCGTTTCTCCGTTTGTATTTCGTCACAATCCCGGTGAACCCCACATGGGTCCCGGCCCGGAGATCCGATCGGGCGACGAAGGTCGACGGGAGATTGATCCAGAGGTGGTCAGTGAGGAGGAGATCGCCTTTCGGCGTGTGGGCGACGACGTCTTTGATCAACATGAATTTGGCAAACGTGTCGTGGAATTGACCGAACGAGAGGGCTTTCATCCTCCCCTCGAACGAGTAGCGTTTCGGGTTTTTTCGGGAATGAAACCGATTTAGTTCGTAACGCATTTAGTCACCTCCTGCTAAGAATGGTCGCAATAGTCCTCGCGGGCGCCTCGCGATCCCCAGACCACGGCATCTTCACCGCAGTTTTTGCAGATACTGGTGTTCAGCATCCCGTCGTAGGTGTCGGGATACCGGTAGCCGCACGCCAGACACCACGCGACTTTCCGGCGGGCGCGATTAAATTCAAGGGCGTCTCTGACAAGGTCCAGTCCTTCCGGCGTACAGGTCGGGTTCTCCATGTATTCGTGAAACCGGCGGGCATCCTCGCCTTCAAGGACGAGGCCGAGTTCACAGGGACTCGATCGATGGTTGTTCGGCATGATGAATCACCTCGATGTAGTAGGTATACGCGTCCGGCGACCCCCAGACGACGGCGGGTTCGCCACACTCCCGGCACACACTGGTCTGCAGTGCCGGGTTGTAGTCAACATACTGGTGACCGCAGGCCATGCACCATGCGATCTTCCGGCATGCCCGATGATGGTTGACTGCCGCCTTGATGATAGCCTCTCCTTTCGGCGTACAGGTCGGATTTGCTAAATATTCATCGAACCGGCGGGCGGCCTCCCCTTCCAGGACGAGGCCGAGCGCGCAGGGCGCACCCGGGATCATGCCGCCTCCGGCAGCATGACTTTCCACGTCGTGCTGTTCGAGTAACTCCACCGATGGATCACCAGTTCTTTATACGTCTTGGCGATGTACAGGATGTTCGACCCCACGGTCTTGGGACTCATCCCGATCTCGGTGGCGATGTGTTTCGACTTGTAATACGTTTTGCCTTTCAGCACCCCCTCC
>JAQWDG010000011.1:0-10946 GCA_028705545.1 Methanoregula sp.
CGGTATCGTTGCAAGGAGATCTATGGTTCCGTAGGGCAGGGTCGTAGACTCGTTTTTAATGGCAACACCATTGGAATAGACCGTAACGGTCAGCCGGTCCCCCGACCCGTCGTTCTTGCTGACCGTTGCCGTGACAATCCCGTTGTTCTGCATGACCTGGTAGAACTGGTCGCCAGTATTCGGCTTTACCTGTTTAGTCCCCGTAAGCGGCTGCTGGTTGCCGGGAGCCCCTACTGCTCCCGAATAATACTGGTCGTAGTTTATCTCGACCCAGACCCCGGACTGCGGAATGAGTTTTGGCGTGGGGGTGGGAACGGGTGTTGCAGTCGGGACCGGCGTGGCTGTCGGTACCGGTGTCGGGGTTGGCGTCGGGATAGGCGTCGAGGTAAACATACCCATGACCCCGCCGGAGCTTTGTCCCCCTTTGACAATAACCGCACCGACAAGGACGGCAACGATGACGACTGCCGCCGCTATTGCGATGTACATCGTCTTTCTTCCACGTGAGGGCGACGAGGACTCCTGACTGCCCGTTGCCTGCGGGGGGATATCCGGCGCTCCGCTCTCCTTTCGTAAACCGAGCACGATCTTCTTTGCCCGCTTTGCATGCTCGTAACCGGGATCGAGCGCGAGCGCCTTTTCGATGGACCGTAGCGCCTCGTCGAACTTTCCCTGCTGGACAAGGGCGAGTCCCCGGTTGTTCCAGACTTCCGCCATGGACGGATCGATGGCACCCGCTTTGTCGAATGCGGCGACAGCGCGCCGATACTCCCCTTTCTCATACAGGGCGACACCTTCGGAGAACCATTTCTGAGCGTCATCCATGATAATATACAAAAAACGTTCCCGGCATATAGCGGTTCCTGATTCCTGCGTACCGTACTACCGCCCGATAGGAAAAATGCAGGATCCCGACCCTGAAAACAATACTTTCATATGATCAGACATATAGTTCATCTCATGGTTCCTGAGGAGACCCTCATCTCGGTACGGATTCCGACCAGCCTTGTCGAGAAACTGGATGCGATCGCGCTGCGGAATTATACCAGCCGCGAAGAAGTCGTCACCGATGCCTGCGCGTATTATTGCCAGTTCCACGACATGAAGGACGAGCGGTTCCCGGAGACGATGCGCAGCATATTTTTTAACCTCGCACGGCACGACGAGGAATTCCGCACACTGCTCCGCCAGGTGGTAAAGGAGAACCCGGCGGTCGACCAGAACAATTCAAAATAACCGGTGTCCCCGAAAATCTTACCGGGACCCGGCCGGGGCGTACCCCCGTAAATTACCATGTCTGCATACTCCTTATTATTCAGATACAGCCTTATCCTCCTCGCTGCCAGTCTCCTTTTTCCCATCGTAACCGCAGATACCGCACCCCTCTGGACCGTGCAGGCACCTGCCGGGGACGAATTTTCCGCCGTTGCCATGTCCCAGGACGGATCGATTGTTATTGGCGGCGGCGACCGGCTGGTCGCGGTCACGGGCACCGGGGAAAAACTCTGGTCCGGCTGGTCTGGGAAGGAACTCTGCATCAGCAGGGATGGCAGGTACCTGGTCACGTCCCAGGGAGACACGGTCCGGCTCTTTTCCCGGGAGGGGATCATGCTCTGGGACCAGTCCATTGGCACCACGGTCACTGCCGTTGACATAACACCGGATGCCGCCATTATTGCCGCCGGCGGGGGAACCTACATACAGTCCTGGTACAACTCCGGCGCAGGACTGGGGAGGAATACGACCGGGAATGTGCAGGCCCTCCAGATCTCCCCGGCAAAAGACCAGATCGTGGTCGGCACCACAAAAGCCCTGCGCAGTTTCAATATAAGTTATGTCCCGTTCTGGGACGACGATGACGTTGCTCCCTCTATCATACGTACCTCGGGAGACGGAAGCAGTATCGTTGTCCCGAACGGCAACCACCTCCGGATGTACCATGGCAGCGGAACCCTGCTCTGGGACCGGTCGTTTCCGGGGGGCAGCATCCTCGCGCTTGCATACTCCACGGACGGTTCGACGATCATTGCCGGGCGGGACGACGGATCGGTCATTGCGGTGGACCGCACCGGAAATCTCCTCTGGAAGGCAACGGCCGGCCAATGGGTGACCAGCGTCGCTGTTTCGGACAACGGCTCTGTCATCGCAACCGGGAGCATCGACCGCAGGATCCAGGTATACAACCGGGCGGGAGTCCTGCTCGGAAACGGTACAACAGAGAATGCAATTACTTCACGGTCGGTTGCGGTGAGCGGGGACGGGACGCTGATTGTGGCTGCTGACAGCGGCCGTATCTATGCGTTTTCCCCAACGCAGTTTGCGGCAAATGCGACCGTTTCGCAGACACCGGCGACAGTACCGGAAACCCCGGTTACCGTAACGACAGCTGCGGTGCGGAATACAACAAACCCGACAACTGCACAGACAGCTCCCGATACAGGGCGGGTCCCTGTTGCAACAACGGTGCCGGCAGCCGCAGGGACCAGTGTGCCGGCCGATCTCCCGTGGTTCCTTGTCCCGGTCGCATTTTCTCTTATTGTGCTTGCACGGAAACGGAAACCTTAAGAAACCGTTGCCGGGGGATACCCTTAAACGCCGTCCCCTCAAAAAATGGATCCGGTGATACTGTTATGGCCAAGGTTACTGTCGGCCCGATGCCGTACATGAATGTGATGCCCACCGTTATCGTGGGTGCGAACGTGAAAGGAAAGCCCAACTACATGGCCGTTGCATGGGCTACGGTCGCCTGCATGGCGCCGCCGATGGTCTGCGTTGCGCTCAACAAGGAGCGGTACACGGTGCAGGGCATCGAGGAGAACCGTACGTTCTCTGTAAATATCCCCTCCGCCGCACAGGTGGTCGAGGCCGATCACTGCGGTCTTGTCTCCGGGAAAAAAACCGACAAGTCAAAGGTTTTCTCCACCCGTTATGGCAAGCTCAAAACGGCTCCGCTTGCCGATGAATGCCCGGTCAATATCGAATGCAAATTATTTACCGCGGTGGACTGCGGGAGCCACCGGCTCTACATCGGCGAGGTCGCCGAGATCCATGCGGAGAAGTCCTGTCTCACCGACGGGAAACCGGACATTGCAAAGGTCCAGCCTATCGTCTATGCGCAGGCCACCTATTACGGTGTGGGTAAAGAGATCGCAAAGGCGTTCTCTGCCGGTAAAAAATACCCGGAAAAATAAACCCGGGGCGTTTCCCGGATACTTTTTTTCTTTTCGCAAGGTGACTGCGTTCTTCAAACCGGACGAAACCTTCAACCCCCGCCGGTATTCTGCCGCAAGTATGATTTAACGAGCAGGAGGCCGCACCCGACCAGTGCGGTGCCGGGCGCGGCAAAGAGGAAGAAACCCGGACACTTTACCGGTCGACCCGCCAGACCATCAGCGCCAGGAACATCTCGTTCTCAAACCGGCAGGTCCCGTCCACTGCCGTTGTTTTGTAATATGCCCGGATCTTCTTTTTTGCGGCGTCGGTCACGTGCTGGTCGTGGCTGAGGATATCGATCGCATGGCCCGCAGCCTCGGCCCACGGGAGGTCTTCGGCCCATTTCCGGCCGGTGATCTTTATTGCCGGGCGGTGGCCTTTCAGGTACAGGTACATGAAGGGAAAGACCATGCCCATGGCAGACCGGCGGGGGCCCGGCGACCTGCTGATATTCTTTAGGAGATCCTGCGTTACCGGGGCTCCGGTGCCGGGCAGGGAGCCGATATAGAAGCAGTGCTTCTTCGAGCAGGCCATCATTCGTTCGAAGGTCTCTGCGTCCTTGATCGCCGGTGTCATGGAACCAATAACGAGATCGAACTTTCCCCGAAGGCCGAGCTTGTCGATGTCTGCGTTCCACCACGAGCACTCGATCGTTTTCACCGGCAGGTCTTCCTTTTCTGCCGCCTCCCGGAGCCGGGCGAGCATACCGGATGAGATATCGATGCCGGTCACCTTTGCACCGGCCCGGGCAAGGGGGAGCGAGAGGGAGCCCGGCCCGCACCCGATATCGAGAATTTTTGCACCCTTGACGCGGACACCGTTTTCTTCGAGAAAACCGATATTGTCCTGGCTGCGCTTCCGGCTTTTCGGGGAATGGATCTTCTTTGCAAAATCGCCTGACCGTTTGTTCCAGAACGTGGCAAGTTCCGTCTCGGTCATCTGCTCCGACAGGGGGTTTAATGTCTGCCAGCAGTTCGTCCAGTACTTCAGGTTCGCACCCTGCTGGTCCTGCATGTCTTTTTTCATGTTCGTTCCCTTCTTACCGGTTGGTGTCATGGGTGTACGAGGGAGGTACCGGTACAATTCCGTTTGACAATTCCCCGTATTAAACGCAGCAGGTTTATTTTTAAAACAGGCCGGCCCCGTGCATACCGATGGTAAAAAGTGCCGGCTCAGCAGTTCACGTGCAGGATTGCAACAAAGGACCGGGTCTCCTCCGCCATCATATCGATTACCACGGGAGTCGGACGGATCACGGCCCGGAACTGCATCAGGATCTCGCGGGCTTCGCTCGTAACCGGCAGGCCGCCGTACTGACCGGTCCCGATATAGACGATCTCCGGGCACTCTGCGGCGATAAACCTCAGTTCGTCACCAATGAGCGGAGTGTGGCCGTAGGTCTTTTTGAATTTCTTTGCCGCCTTTTTCGGCCGTTTTGTCACGCTCCGATCGGCATGTACGATCACATCGTGGTCGTACCTGACCCGGTCAATCTCCACCCAGCCGTTTCTGGTCTTAATAGGCCTCTCACCGGATAAGCGGTTTTTTCCCGATAGCATTTGGAGTTTTCCGACGGATGAGACAATAGGACGCTATAGCCCTACGGGATCCAAAGACACCCCCTTAAGGAAAAGAGAAGTGAGAAAAACAGCTGACGCTGCCAGGCCGCTTACTTGCTTATCCGGCGGAACCGGAGCGAATTGATCCAGCCAAAGACCCCGGTTGCCCGCCTTTCGGGAAAGACGCCTTCTGCAACCGACTTGACCTCCTCGATCGAATAGAACGCCCGGGGGTGGAACTGCTTGATGATGGCGACAACATTGTTGAGGTCCTTTCTCTTGATGATGGTAAAGACCATTTTTACGGGCCCGGTCTTTCCTTCACCGTTCATGACGGTTACCCCGTAATCGTGGGACCTGAGGTAGCGGATGAGGTCCGAGGGCTCTTCCTTGGTGATGATCCGGACACTGGTCAGGCCAAGGGAGAGTTTCTCCTCGATCGCCATCCCGATAAATGTCCCGGTGGCAAACCCTGCACCGTAGGCGATGTAGCAGACGATATTGGTCAGGTTATTCATGACCTGGCCGATAGCCACAAGCCAGATGATCACCTCGAAAAAACCGATAACCGACGGGAGGTACTTGATCCCCTTGGACATGAAGATGACCCTGACGGTATCCATGCTCATATCGCAGATGCGGGCGCCGAAGATCAGGAGGGGCACGACTATGTACGTGAACAGGCCCGAGGAGAAGAATGGTTCGACCATGACACCGTCACCCCTTTATCGGGTGTATACCATGTACCTGTATTTCTCCGTGAACGTATCAATAATTGGCCCGTGACAGCAAAAGATGGAGGAATCCCCTGTGTTCAGGCAGGAACGCCAGCATGTGGGCTGTTTTTTGCCGGGCGCGGAGGACAGTCGGGATTTTACCAACAAAACCTTTATCTGATGGGACAGAAGAAATGCAGAGATAACCATATGCCGGAGGTGCATGCCCGATGCTCGCAGACCATATCTACCTGTCCCTGGTGATCCCGCAGGGGGAGCGTTTTATCCTGGCAGCCGGCCTTTTAGTCCTCGCCCTGATCATCTCGTACCTGATGGTAAAGGCCATCCTCCTCTCTGCGGAAACCGAATCGGATTCCTAACCGGCTTTCCCCATCCTGTTTTTGCTAAAAAAGTTCAGGCGTAAGCCTGGAGCCGGCGGATATAGGCCCGGGCCCAGACGTACGCTACAACGCTCCCGAGGATATCTCCTGCAACCATCCCCCACCAGATCCCGTGCTCCCCATAGCCCAGTGCAATTCCGAGAAGCCAGGCGAAGAGCGCGATGAAAACCAGTTCGCGCAGGGCTGTTATGGCAAGCGAGGTCAGGCCCTTTCCCACACCCTGGAAAACCGAACCCGACATCATGCCCGGCGGGACGAACGGGTAAAAGAGGCACATGAGCCCGATAAATGCAGCAATCGTCGGGGCAAGGTACGCAGTTTCCGGCGAATAGGTAAAGACCGTGGCAATCTGCGATGAAAAGACCCACGTGATCGCGCTCGTGCACAGGGCAATTGCAAGCCCGAACAGGATCGAAAAGTTATGGATGACCGGCAGCTTGTCGTAGTGACGTCCCCCGTATGCCGCTCCGGAGACCGAGACAACGGCCATTGCGATACCAACGAGCGGGATGATGGCAAACATCACCAGCCGCCAGCCGGCGGTGTAGACCGCGACTGCATCGGTCCCTGCGGTCATCACGAGCATCCCGTTTATCAGGATGGCAAGGATCGACATCATGAAAAATTCCGTGCTCGCCGGAAGCCCGACGCCGAGAACCCCGCGGATCGTTGCAGGGTCCCAGGCAAAACCCTTCCACGAGAGTGAGACATAGGTGTCCTTTTTGACAAAGAACCAGTACAGGAGCACGACGGCTACCATGACCTGCGAGATGATCATGCCCCATGCAGCACCGGCGATACCCATGCCCGCCCAGTAGATCAGGATCGGGTCGAGGATCATGTTGAGGATGGACGATGCGCCAAAGACATACATGGTCCGCTTCATATCCCCCTCGGCACGGAGGATGGATGCGAGCATGCTCGTGACGAGGATGAGGATCGTCCCGGCAAAGACGACATTACCATAGTCAAGGGACAGTCCCAGGGTATCCCCGGCGCCAAACAGCATCAGGATGGGATCGGCAAAGAGGAGCAGGAGCACGGTCGTGACAACCGAGATCGCCACCATCAGGAGGAGTGAGTGGACGGCAGCCCTGTTTGCACCGGCATGGTCGTCAGCCCCGATCCTTCGTGCAATAAGCGATGTGGCACCGGCGCCAAGGCCGTTCCCTAGGCCGACAAGCACCATAAAGAGAGGCGTAACAAAACCAACCGCAGCTAGCGCGTCCGGGCCCAGACCGGCAACCCAGATTGCATTGACGAGATTGTACGTGGACATCAGGAGCATGACAACGATCATGGGCCCCGAGAGTTTCACAATCGCCTTTTTGGGATCCCCGGTCAGCAGGGCAACGCCGAGGGTTGCAGGGCCGTTAAGGGGGCTTTTATTGTCCATGACGGGTTCGTGTTCATCCGGCATCTAGTCCGCCTCCATTTTCTCTAACGTATTACGACAGTTCAGGGCGACAGATTCCGTCAGGAGCGAAAACTTCTCACGGTCAGCCGGGGAAAGGCAGGAACAGGCAAGTTCTTCCCATTCACGGTCGATCCGAAGGAGTTCCGGGGCTATTGCTTCGCCTTTTTTGGTAAGGAAGAGCCGGACAGCCCGCCGGTTCCCGGGATCGGTGATGCGACGCACGTAACCTGCCCCGACAAGTTTTGCAACGCTCCGGGCAACGGCTCCCTTATCGATGTGGAGATGCCGGGACAGCGTGTCCTGCATTATATTCTGCCGTACAACGAGGGTGATGAGGACCGGGAACTGGCCCGCGGAAAGCCCGAACGGGCGGAGCCGCTCGTTGATGAGTACAAACTGTGTCCTGCTGATGATCGAGATCATAGCCCCGAGCGGCAGGCGGGGCGTGCAGGGTTCTGGATTATCTGGCACCTTATTTCATGCGCAGCGAACAGGGATAAAGGTTGTCACGGCAACAATTTAAAAGAGGGGAGCTTAAAATCCCGTTCTTTGCCGAGGGGATCAGATATATTCCCGTAATCTGCGGGCAAGGGTGAGTTTCTGATTGATCTCGTTTTCTTTATCTACCCGGATAGCATCGGCGATCTCATCGATGGGACGGGAAAGGCGGACCACGTTCTGGGGCCTGCCAATGGATTCGGTCTTCTCCAGCCGGGTGACAATCCAGTCCCGCTCCTTGAGGTACTGGAGCGCAATGCTCACTTCGGGCTGCCGCAGGTCTGCCCCGCGCTCGATATCACGAGAGGTCGCCTCGGGGGTATTTGCAAGGTATACAAGAACTTTTGAAACGGTCCGGGGAATCCCGATGCCGATGAGAAGTTTAACAAACGATTCTTCCTTCTCGGTGAAAACCTGAACTTTCCTGCCGGACAATTGTATCGTCTCTCCTTAACAAACTGGGTAAAATACACGTTACACCGGGAGCGGTATAAGTATTGTGATATAATGACGTCGGGGATTCAGGATATCCGCATAATCTTTACCTGGATCTTGTCGCCCTGCTTTTTGATCTCAACATTGATCTGCCTGTCTTTGTAGGCAACCTTGTGGATGCCATACTTGCCAGAGGCAATAAGCTTCTGGAGTTTTGCCATGTCGGCCCGGGGCATGCGCCGGAAATCGTCATCGACATAGACAATCGTTGTCATCGCTCATGTTCTCCTGGCGCCACGACCGGGTGACGCCCGTAAATTTACCATTAAACCCCGCAAGCGTATCAACTTTCCCGCGGTACATGCAGTATTTCTGCCGGTTCCCCGTATTCATCCCCGGTTTGTGGATTGAGCGGCATATGGGGGATTTTTTAAGGGAAGCATTAAATACCGTATCCCTGCATATCCCTATGTGATACTAGTATGAGCAGGGAGAAGATCAAGGTTCCAGGCAATGTGTATGAAGAGCTTGCCGCTCTCGAGCACGAGATACACTTTACGCTGGACACAACAGACACGGTAAAAAAGGCGGAAGACCGTGGATACATGGCAGCGGCAAACTGGATCCGGCAGAATGAAAATGCTTACAAGGTAGGATTCTCCTGGGGATTTGAACCCATGGCAGAGGAATCCCAGCCGATGATCCGCGATATACCGGAGAAGAGCGAGCCGGTCCAGAGGCGGACAATCAGCCACCCCCCGCCGATCCAGGCGACCCGGCCGGAGCCGCAGCCCATCCGCTCCCCGGCAAGGAAAACAACCGGCAAGTCCTCGTCAGGAAACAGCACCGGGATAATTGCCGGGATCAAGAAGTGGATCAACAAATATTTCTGATCTTCCTCCATCCTTTTTTCGGCTGTCGGGATAAGGTAGCCTTTTTTCGTGATTCACATGGTACCATGGGTTTATTCCTGCACTAACAGGTTATCCAGAATACAGCATCCGGTATGCAGATGATACTGGATACTGCACAAAGACTCATCTGGGACTGCCGGAGAATACTATATCGGGAATTACGATCGTTATGGCACGCGACCTCACAGAGAAGGATATCGACATCCTCAAAAAACTCGCCCCGGAATGCGGGGACCTCACCTGCGGGGGATCCGGGCACATGTTCCACGCGATCCTGCCGCCGGTCTCGAACCACTTTGCAGAGAATGCGGACGACTTTGCCGAACGGATTGGCCGGCTCTCGGACGATGAACTCACGTATATCTCGGAGAAGATCCTCTCCGGTGAAGAGGGGCTCGGATGCGTAGCGGTGGAAGATGCCGAAGCGCTGGTAAAACTAATCCACGACCGGATCTCGCCGGAAATGGCTAAAAAAGTGATCGCAGCCTACGAGTCCGGCGGCGAATGCGAGCGGTAACCGGGAGAATTGGTCGTTAACGCTATGGCAGACGATACGGCATCCCTGATTGCAGCACTGGAATCCCCAACGGTAAAAACCCGGAGGGAGGCGGTTTTCCGGCTGGGGAAATCCGGCAGTCCCGATGCAGTCGGGCCGCTCATCCGGATGCTTTCCGACAACCATCAGGCCGTCCGCACCGAAGCTGCAGCAGCACTTGGGAAGCTGGACGACGACCGGGCAGTCCCGGCTCTCATCGAAACCCTTGCCGACAGCGATCCGGATGTACGGGCCGGGGCAGTTTCTTCTCTCGGGCGGCTGAAGGACCGGCGGGCCACCCTCCCAATCGCCCGCTGCCTGGAAGATAAGGACGACCGGATCCGGGCCGGGGCGGCAGAGGTTCTCGGGAAACTGGGCGATCCCCGTGCTGCCGGTCCGCTCGAACGGGTAGCACAAAACGATCCGTTCTCCGATGTCAGGGATGCCGCAGAACGGGCCCTTGCACGGATCCGTAAAAGAGCCTGAACCCGGTTCATCACGGGATCTGCGGCTATGAAGAGCAAACTGCCCGTTTTACCGCTCGGATCCCCAAGGTATTTTTATTATTGCCGACATATGTGGGGCACAAATACCTATACTACCTATTGAGGAATACGGGGAATATAATGCCGGGGATCATCGAAGCCGACGACCTGACCAAGGCCTATAACGATACGGTCGCTGTAAACCACATCCGGTTTTCGGTGAGAAAGGGCGAGGTCTTCGGGATGCTCGGGCCAAACGGTGCCGGGAAGACGACCACCATGAGGATGATCGAGTGCGTCTCTCCACGGACTTCGGGAACGCTTACAGTCTTTGGTCTCGACCCGGAGAAAAATCCCGCAGAGATCAAGCAGAGGATCGGCGTCGTCCCGCAGGAATCAAACCTCGACCCGGATTTCTCGTGCGAAGGGAACCTGCTCACCTATGCCCGGTATTTCGACATACCACCGGAAGAAGCCAAAAAACGGGCGGAGTCGCTCCTCGAGTTTGTCGCCCTCACGGAAAAACGGGAGGTCTCCGTTGACAAGCTCTCCGGGGGCATGAAGCGGCGGCTCATCCTCGCCCGGGCGCTCATCAATATCCCCGATCTCCTTATCCTTGACGAGCCCACGATAGGTCTCGACCCCCAGGCCCGGCACCTGATCTGGGAACGGCTCCGCCACCTCAGGGCCGAGGGAAAGACCATCGTGCTTACGACCCACTATCTCGACGAAGCTGCCCGGCTCTGCGACCGGCTCGTGATCATGGATAACGG
>JAQWDG010000011.1:11046-21132 GCA_028705545.1 Methanoregula sp.
TTCGATGCCATCATCGCAACGCCGCTCTCGATCGAGGATGTGATCGCCGGCGAACTCCTCTGGGGAGCGACCAGAAGTGTTATTTCGGTCTCGATCATGCTCCCGGTGCTTGTCGCGTTCGGCGTGGTCTCGCTCCCCTTCTCGATCCTTGCCGTCCCGCTCGCGTTTGTCGCCGGGCTCATGTTTGCAGGGATCGCAATGTGTTTTACTGCGGTCACCCCGGGCATCGACACGCTCAATTACCCATCGTTTCTCTTCATCACGCCCATGATGCTCTTTTCGGGGACGTTCTTCCCCCTTTCGGTCATGCCCGAAGCCCTCCAGTACATCGCTTTAGCAGTCTTTCCCCTCACCCACCTGGTACTGCTCATGCGGATGGCAACGCTGGCTACTATCGGACCACTCATCCTGCTCAGTATCCTCTGGATCCTGGCCGCTACCGTGTTCTTCTGGGCAGTCTCCATCAACCTGATGCGGCGCCGGCTGATTGTGTAAACCGGGTTACCGGGCGCCGGCCCATCCCTTTTTTCTTACCAGTACCGGGTATCCCGCTACAGCATCCGGATATCCCTCCGCGGAGGCCATATCACCTGTTTCGGGCTGCACTTCACTACCAGCAGCCCGAAGTGTTGCATCGAGCATCCCTACCTCGCATTCCAGATCCCCGAGGGAAAAATCCTTCTTTAGTTCGCAGAGGAGGATTCCGATCTCCTGCCGGAGCGATGGCGGGGCAAGATCGGAGAGACTGCCCATCCCCAGCTCATGGAAACTGACTGCCGTCCGGTACACTTCGATATAGGAGACAAGATCGCGATAGAGCTCTTCCCGGTACGCCCGGCTGCCTTCGAGATCCGGTGCTGCAAGCTCCCGGGTGATGAGGTCGTACTCTCTATGGAATTCATCCGACAGGGTCATTCCTGCTGCAACGGCTTCCCCGAATGCGGCACGCAGGGGATACTGTTCGAAATACGGGGCGCCGGCCCGGTAGCGTCCGAAACTGCTGCGTTCCCGGGCGTGGCTGCGGGTTTCTGAAACGGCAGTACCATAGCGGTGCAGAAGGGACCGGATATCATTGTATTTTTGGGATTCCATGGGGATTACTCGAAGGGTTCTTATGAGCCGGGTAAAACGGGATTATCTGGCTGAAAAGGAAAATTCCTTCAGATATTGCCGGGCGTCCCATATATACTTTTGACATCCCCGACACGGCAGAAGTATCGGTGTGCAGATCAAAAGAACTACTATCAATCGCGAAAAAAAAGGTGAAGATATCGCTATGAAAAATTTCCGTCAGCTGGTCTTTTTCTACCTCATCACCCTTGCCGGCCTCCTCTGGGCAGTATTCCTCCTCATGGACACGGAATGGCTCTTCCCGGCACTTGCAATGGCCAGCCTTATTATCGCCACCAATATTATCGTCCTTATCCTCTGGTTTAAGAGTTAGCCGGCTTCAAACGGGTTATCCTGAGCACGACCAGTTTTTCCCCTTCCACAGTATCCTGTGCAACTTCCCTGCAGGAATAGCCGGAGCGCTCGAAGAGGCCGCAGACCTCCGCGATACCGGTGAGTTCGGAGACAAGGAGCAAAATCCTCCCGTCTGGGGCAAGCACGCTGCCAACTGCGGAGGCAAACTGATTTATCACGTCCCGGCCGGTCACCCCGCCATCGAGCGCGTACTCCAGCCAGTCATCGATCCGCTCCTCCGGCTGTGTCGGGAGATACGGGGGGTTGAAGAGGATCAGATCGAACCTGCCCCGGAGGCCGGAGAAAAGGTCGCACCGGACCACATCGATACCCTGTCGCCGGGCGCAGAACACTGCATGCGGGTTGATGTCTGTCGCTACGATATCGCAGTCCTGCACGAGCGCCGCTGCGATCCGGCCGGAACCGGTCCCGATCTCAAGCACCCGGTCGCCGGACCGCACTTCCGCTTGTGCCGCACCGAGGAGCAGGAGGGTATCAGCCTCGGGCTGGTACACCTGTGCAGGGTCATAGGACATAGGTAATGAGTGTGGGACAAACAAGGGGAAAAAGATCGCCCGTCCCGACGGCAGGAGAACGGACAACGGCGCAAAAATGACCCGGTTATAATAAACTCACCGGCAGTATATAAGGGGAAGATGCAGTATTGTTGCCCCGTTTGTCCCGGTACCCCGGGAACAGCAGGAAAATAGTCAGGAAAAATGAGCGCAAAACGGGATCTCAAAAGGGATCCAAAGAATCGGAAAACCCGAAAAAAACCAAACAATCCCCGACGAGCGGAATGTTAAAAAATCCAAAAAAATCCAAAAATTATTCGAAATTCGCTATCGTTGCAAAGTCTTCCAGGTAGAGTTCTTCCGGCCTGCTTTTGAGGATCTCCTCCGGGAGAGCGGCAATGACCCGCTCTGTCCATTCACGATCAAGGATTCCCGACGACCCCCTGAGGCAGTTCCTCACCGTCTTTCTCCGGTGGGTGAAAAGTGCCAGGACGACCGCAGCATATCGCTTTTTATCGTTAACCCAGAAGATTGGCGGCCTGGGCACGATCTTGACCACCATCGAGTGGACCTGGGGTTTTGGCGAGAAGCAGCCGGGCGGGAGCGTGAAGCACCGCTGGACGGTCGCATAGGTCTGGACCATGATGGAGAGCCGTCCGCAGTCTTTTGTCCCTGCCGGGGCTGCCATGCGCTCGGCAAACTCCTGCTGGTACATCAGGACTGCTACCTTAAACCCCATATCAAGGAGCCGGAAGGTAATCTTCGAGGATGCTGAGTACGGAAGGTTCGAAACCACCATCTCAAAAGGAGGGAGGGGGCATTTCGTGGCGTCCCCGTGGGTTACGGTCAGCCGGCCCTCCGTAATTTCTGTAGAGAAACGTTCGGCAAGCTCGTCGCAGAGCATCCCGTCAAGTTCCACCGCGTGGACGGTTGCCCCCCGGTCGAGCAGGGCCCGGGTCAGGGCACCGTTCCCCGGCCCGATCTCAAGGACGACCTTTCCTTTGACATCCTCAGTATCCGCTATCCTTCCAATCGCGTTCTTATCGATAAGGAAGTGCTGGTCGTGGCGGGCTTTCATTTCGTGGTGAAGAGGTGGTACTTGACGTCCTTGTCCTGCAGTTCCTCAAGGATCCGGGCCTCGATCATCTTCTCCGGGTGCGGGAGCGACTTGATCCGGGTGGAAATATCGGCAAAGCTCTCGAAGGGCTTCCTGGTCCGGGACTCGAGCACTTCCCACATCAGTTTCTTCCCGATGCCCGGGAGGAGGTGGAGCATGTGGAGTTTCGGGGTGATCGAGATCGCCTTGTTAAAGAACGTAACAAAGTCCGGCTCGCGGTCTTTTACGATCTGCTCGATCATAAAGGGCAGCTCGCCTTTCGCCGTGGGCGTCAGCTCGTCGTAACTGATCCTGCGCTTCACCCGTTCGATCTTATCCCGCTCGGAATCGCCGATATAGACCTTATCGTGGAGGTCGATAATAACGCCCGGTTTCGGGATAAGTTCGAGAAGCTTGAATTGCTCTACTCCGATTGCCTGAATGACCGGCTCACGCTTGAACTGGGGTCGCGGATCGTCCATGTGCCCTTTCATGAGCACATCCAGTACGATCGCGTTGACCTCTTTTTTTTCGGCCTTCATGATATGCACTCCTTAAAAGTGCGCCATGACCAGGTCAATAATAGAGTCTATCTCTGCCGGTTCGAGCGTATACCGCTCTTTTGCAAAGATCGCCCGCACCTCATCGCGGCTCTTGGGCATGATATTTGCAATGCGGTAGGCGATCTCCGGCTTCATCTTCTCAAGCTTCAGGAGCTTGTCCACGAGTTCCTTCGATTTCTCGGGCGTTGTCTTAGAAAGCTGATTGGCATGATCCATGCTGCGCCGGAATTCGTATGACATCTCCTTTTCCGCAGCGATCCGTTCTGCTTCCACGCCCAAAAGAGCTGCGCGGAGCTCGGGAAGTGTAACCTTTTCTTCGCTAAGTATAGCCTTTACTTTCATGCCAATCACCTAAACAATGGAATTTACTTTTGTGCTTTTAGATGTTGCGGTCTGGCAATAACGGTCTTTTCCGCATTGCCGTCGTGAATGGAAAGCATCCATGCACGGCCGCGTTTACCGATCACGGTGCCGGTAAGGCCGTGGAACCTGCGGTGGGGCATTCCCTTCTGGACGCTCGTGTTCACTACGATGTGAACCTTGTCCCCGACTTCGAACTGCTGGATCACGGAGGTGACCGGCGGCAGCCCGCGCTGTCTTAATTCCTTCTTGAACTTGTACCTTGTCTTCTTTCTGGGTCCGTTATGGTGTGCCATAGTTATTCTCCCTCCTGTGGTCCTTCTACCTGCACGACATCCAGGCTGGTGACGTGTGCGGGCCGCTTCAGGATCTCGGCAAGACTCGGGATGGTCCTTCCCTGATCGCCTGATATGAGTTCTTTGATGTAGAGGCCGGCTTCGCCGAGGACTTCAAGGATGAACTTTCCGTCCTGTTCCCCCACGCACTCAATACCGAGGACTTTACGCTCCCGGATCTTATCTGCTCTCCGGTGGGCGACCCGTTCGGGCGTGCGCTGGTGTATTGTGACGCCCGATAAGGTTTTCAGGGCATTTGCAAGCGTTTCCGCTGATATTTGCCCCTCAACCTCGACCAGGATCCTGTATTTTTTATGCGCTTTGCTTGATTTAAGGGTTTCCACCTCCGCACGGTCGCTCCAGTGCGAAAGCGCGACAGAAACACGGCCGCCGGCCGATTCGTTGATCGCCGCTTCGAGGGCGGCAAGCTCCACGGTCCGTTTTTTCGGGGCATCGACTTCGAGGATGAACGGCCGGCCGGTGCCGATGCAGCGGGCATCGATATCTTCCCTGCCCGCCCCATGCAGCACGGCATTTTCCGCACAGAACGCCTCGATAACCGGCCGACCGATCAGTTCCTCCACGGAGTCCAGGTACTGCTTGCCGGTATAGTTGCACTTCTCGCAGCCAGCCCCGCGGCAGGCCCGGCAGGGCCAGTGAGTCTGCGGGATGCCCCGCTCGAACTTCTGGTATCTCCCGTAGAAGAAGATCGCGTTGACCAGGACTTCCACGTCCCCGGTTGACGGATCCAAGAGAACGGTGACATCGGGTTTCTTGAAATCTACCGTTTTGCCCGTGATGGCGGAGACGGCTTTCCCCACCTCCCGGTTCACCTCGGACTTGAAGGGTTCCGGGTCGGTAAGGGCAAGATCGCTCCAGACCATCTCCTCGTTTTCGGCAACAAGGGGCGGAACCCGGCAGCCCACGAGGAAGGTAGCGTATTCGTATCCTTCGAGCGCTTTCGCGACCTTTTGCGCCCACTCCGGGACTGCATCAAAGAAGTTCCCGCAGATCCAGCAGGCGCCGGAAAACTTCTCGTACGGGATATTCAGTTCGAGTGCCCGGGCTATCCGAAGCCCCCGGCCCCGCTCATCATCCGTGAGCCCGTGCGAGCGCTTCCCGAAGAACCGCCCGAGGCAGTGATCGCAGCATTCGCCATAGGCAAGGATCTTTTCGACCTGTTCGTTTAGTGCCATCCGTTCTTCCTCCGGTCGATCTCGTTTGAGATCACCGTAATCGTGTGATCGGCATGCAGGCAGACCGGGCCGACCGAGTACCGGGCAGCGTCTTTTATGAGCGCTTCCTCGGCCTCCGTAAAGTTCTGGTGGTCGGAGAGCAAAAACGCCTCCGGCATCTCCTGCACCGTCCGTATATCGGTCCCCTTCTCGTCAAGAACCGCGAACGGGTGCTCGGCAAGAAGCCGGTCAAGCCCGCCGTTTCTCACAAACACCCCCGGTGCTGCCTCGCGGAACTCGCTCCCGCAGGGAATTGAGAGCGCTTTTTTGATGAGCGCCCCGGCACTCCGTTCATCGGGCGAGAGCGACCGGATCTCATTTCCGGCAAAACGAACCGTCTTTGGCCCTTTCGGCCCCCCGAGGAGGATTAGGAAACACTCCGCGTCCCTCCGCAGATCGTGCGAGAGGAAGAGCGTGGCGTTCACGCACCGGCAGAGCACGTCCATGCGCCCTGCCCCGGGGAGATCGTTTAAGGAGAAATCCCCGTCCGTGCGGGCAAGGTGCCCGACAACCGCAAACGAGGCCATCTTACTGCATTCCCGAGAAGCGCTTCATTAAGCGCTGCATATTGAATTTCCCGCCGCTCCCCATGCCTTTGAGGCCCTTGAGGGTCTTGTGCATCATTTTGTAGTATTTCAAAAGTTCCCGCACTTCCTCGGGAGCACCACCGGCGCCCCGGGCGATCCGCTGCATCCGGGAACTGTTGATGATGCCCGGATCGTCGAGCTCCTTTGGGGTCATCGAGTCCATGATGATCCGGTACCGGACCATCTTCGTGCTCGTCACATCGTAGACTCCCTCGGGCAGGTTCATGTTCCCCATCGGGAGCATGTTCATGATCTGCTTTAACGGGCCCATCTTGTTCAGGGCTTCGAGCTGCTTGTACATGTCGCGGAGGGTGAACTGGCCCTTCATCATCGCTTCCATGTCCACCTCTTCACCTATCTGGGCTTCCTGGACCTTCTCATAGAGCGCCTGGAGGTCGCCCATCCCGAGGAGCCGGGAAATGAAACCGTTTGCATCGAAGCGTTCGAGGTTCTCGATCGTCTCGCCTGCACCGATAAAGACGATACCGCTCTTTGTCTCGGCAACGGCAGAAAGGGCGCCGCCGCCTTTTGCGGTCCCGTCCATCTTGGTGATGATCACGCCGTCAATCCCGATCGCTTCATGGAACCGTTTCGCCTGCTCGCTTGCCTGCTGGCCGAGCGCAGCGTCGATCACGAGCCAGCGGTGGTTGGCTTTGGTGATCTTGTTTAAGTCGATAATCTCCTGGATCAGGTCGGGTTCGAGAGCGTGGCGCCCTTGTGTATCGACAATGATGACTTCCAGGTCCTTAAGCGCGACAAGCCCTTCGGTCGTGATCTTCCGGGCATCGGTTGCTTTCGGGTCGCCGTAGCAGGGCACGTTTACCTTCGCACAGAGCGTTGCGATCTGGTCGTAGGCACCGGGCCGGAACGTATCCGCACAGATGACACCGACCTTCATGCCCTTCTTCTGGAAGTAACGGGCGATCTTTGCCGTGGTGGTGGTCTTGCCGCTCCCCTGGAGGCCGGCCATCAAAATAACCTGCGGTTCGAGTTTTAAGTCGGAAGTCGCGTATACGAGCCGGACGAGCTCCTGGTACACGATCCGGAGCACGTGTTCCCGGACATTGGTGTTTTTCGGGACCTCCTCGTCAAGCGAACGGGTGCGGATGGCTTTTGAGAGCTCCATCACGAGCTTGACGTTCACGTCTGCCGCAAGGAGCGCCCGCTGGAGGTTTTTTACCAGTTCGTCAACCGCTGCACGGTCGACAACGGCCTTGCCGGCGAGTTTCTTTAAGGCGTCCTTGAGCGAGTTGGAAAGCGTGTCCATCATGATAATTTAGCTCCCGAGAAGTTCCTCGACCACCGCATCGGGGTCAAAGGGCATGATATCCTCGTAGGCCTGGCCGGTCCCCAAAAAGAGCAGGGGTTTTCCGATTGTATGGGCGATCGATATCGCCGCCCCGCCCCGGGAGTCCATGTCGGCCTTGGTGAGCACGATCGCATCGGCACCGACCGTCCGGTCAAACTCCGCTGCCCGGACAACCGCGTCGTTTCCTGCCACCGCCTCGTCAACGTATACAATGAGGTCGGGCTTCATCACGCGCCGGATCTTGTCGAGCTGGCTCATGAGGTTCGACTTGGTGTGGAACCTGCCTGCGGTATCGGCAAGCACCACATCGGTCTTGTGGGCGATTGCGTACTGCACGGTATCGAAGAGCACCGCAGAGGGATCGGCGCCGGTCTGGTGCTCGATCACCTTGATCCCGAGCCGTTCGGCATGCACGCCGATCTGCTCGATGGCACCGGCCCGAAAGGTATCGCCGGCCCCGATAACGACCGAGAAGCCCTCCTTCTTGAGATAGGCCCCGATCTTTGCAACGGTCGTGGTCTTTCCCGTGCCGTTGACACCGGTAAAGAGTATCTTGACCGGCCGCTCGTGGCTTTTGATATACGCCGTGAGGTCAAAGCCCTTGCCGAGCACGTTTAACAGTGCGGACTTCAGGGCACCGACCACGAGGGAATCCACCGACTCCCCGATCTTGCGGTGCTTCCCGACAAGGCTCTTTCTCACGTCCGCAATGATCGCATCGGTTACCGGGAGGGCCACGTCGCTTTCGAGAAGCGTCATCTCCAGCTCTTCGAGCGCTTCGGCAACGTCCTTATCAGAGACCACGAGCTCGCGGTCGATGATCAGGAGCCGGACCTTGTCGGTAAATGTGGGTCCTGCCTGTGCAGGAGCGGTACCGGCCGGGGCGGGTGAAGGTGTTGCCACCGGGGTCGATTGTCCGGCTGCTGCCGGTGCCTGGGCTGTTGCTGCCGCCCCGATGCTGCCGCCAAGCCGGTTCCGTGCGGCCTGCAGCCGTTCTTTAAGCCCGGTAAACATGAAACTGAAAATTCCTATGGGGGGTTATTCTTCGTCCTCGTCGTGATCGTGCTTGTGATCGTGGGTATGGACATGGCCGGCCGGGGCGCCGGCAGCAGCCTGCGCCTGGGCATAGCCCTGTTCGAGGCGTTTAGCTATCTCGTTCATCTGGTTACGGAGCTTGTCGAGCGCTTCTGCCACCTTCTTCTGGGAGGCTTCGAGCTCGGTGATCCGGTCTTTTAAGTATTCGACCGCTGCCGCGTTGGGCTTCTCAACAATCACATCGGATCCAATATTAAGGAGAACCTTGTCGGGCTCGACAATCTTTGCCCGGAGGCTCGCCCCGCCGCCGATCTGGAGGAGGACCGTGCCGTCCCCGCCTTCCACAAGCGCCTGGAGCGACTCGATGGCGGCAAGCGCCTCCATCCGGCCGTTATCCATGAGCTCGAGCTGGTTTGCGAAGACCTCGGCCTGCTGGCCGTATTCTTTCAAGTAATACTGAAGCGTCTCGGCTTCACGCTGATCCATGGGTTGTGCTGCTGCCATGTAACCGTACCCCGGTAATGTCACAGATCATTGGATCTGACTCTTGATATGTTTGTCCGTTTGCGTGCATAAAAAGACCACGCGTTGAAATCGGGGGGAATACCAAAAAAGGAACCGGGGTGCCCGGGAGCAGGAACGATGCCCCTCACAGCCGGACAACCCGGTCTTTCCAGACCGCCGGGTAGGTATCGGTGATATTGAGGTATGCCGGGCGGGCTGAGGGGACGGTTCCGTTCACAAAGACCCCAATATGGTAATACTTGTGGGCGTCAGGCGGGACTGGGAGCTCGCTCTCGTAGTCGTGCCAGAGGGAAACGAACGTATCCCGGGGCACGGAGAGGCGCGAACCGATAACGGCCGGGTCTTCGAGATACACGTTTTGGCCATCGAGCCCGATGACCACCATGTAGTGGCCGGTTTCCCAGGTATCGTCCCAGCTCTTGTTCGCGTCACGGAACCGCTGCCCGTCGATGATGACCGGGACGCCCTGTTCGAGCGAGGCCCGTACCTCGTCGAGTGTTACATTCTCGCGCCACTGTGCAGAGAAACCGAGTTTTTCCGAGGCATTGACCATGTCCCAGGGATACGTCCCGTGGGTGGGGGTGGTGTTGAGAAGTGCGATCAGGTCGGATTCAAACGAGCTGATCCCATAATAACCAAGGACGGCCCGAAACGACCCCGCCCCGCACGACCAGGTCTGGGACTGCATGACATCGGGGACACCGGTGAGCATGACGGCATCTGCACCGGGGCCCGGGGCACCGGATGAGGGGAGCGGCGGGTTAAGGACCACCATGATCCCTGCTGCGAGCAGGACAAAGACGACAACGGCAATAAAAAGGCCGGCATGAGAATGTTCCATGCCTTTAGAGTAGGATGAAGAGGCTTATGAGTATTGCAGCAACGTTCTCGTGCTTTGGAGGAGAAACCACAACCCTCATCATATCGCGGAAAAAACCTCCCTCTCATGAGCGAACCCGCCACAGGTACCGCCCGATCCGGCTATACCCTGCTGATTTTGTCGATCTCGCTTGCCACTTTTATGGCGGCCCTTGACGGCACGATTGTAAACATCGCCCTCCC
>JAQWDG010000012.1 GCA_028705545.1 Methanoregula sp.
ATCGCTTACGCAGGCCGGGAACGGTACGACGAGGCCATCCATGCATTCGAGCACTCGCTCGAACTCGAGCCGGCAAATCCCCTCACCCTCCATTACCTGGGAATTTCCCTGCTCCAGCGCGAGCGGTATGACGACGCCATCAGGGCATTCCTCGAAACCCTCGAACACGACAAATCCAATGCTGCTACGTATTACTATCTCGGGATCTCGTACGTCCACGCCGGGAAATACGAGGACGCCCTTGCGGTCCTTGCCACTGCGGTCTCGATGAATGCGGCGCTTGCCGATGCGTACACCTACCAGGGCATTGCTCTTGCCCGGCTCAACCGGCACGAAGAAGCGGTTGCAGCCCTCAACCGCAGCCTTGCCGCCAATCCTTCGCAGATGGAGGCCCTCATCTGCCGCGGCTCTTCCCTCATGGTGCTCCAGCGGTACGGGGAAGCGGCCGAGACCTTCGACCGGATCCTCTCGCTCAACCCGAACCTCGTGGATATCTGGATGCAGAAAGGGACTGCGCTGGACAGACTCGCAAAAAAGCAGGACGCCCTTGCCGCGTATACCAAAGTGCTTGAGATCAACCCGGAGAACCCCGAGGCGTGGATCAAAAAAGGCGTCATCCTTTCAGATCTCGGGAAGATCGCCGATGCGGTTACGGCATTCAACAAGGCCCTTGATATCAACCCCGCCCTTGGCGACATCTGGATGCGCAAAGGGGACGCCCTCAACACCCTGGGGAGGAGTGAAGAAGCTGCCCATGCCTATGCCCAGTCGCTCAAGCTCAATCCGGAGCAGGAGCGCGGCTGGATCAAGGAGGGCCGGACGCTGTACGATCTCGGGAAGTACGAGGATGCAATCGAAGCGTTCGACAACGCGATTACCATAAACCAGCGCAGTACGGAAGCGTTCCTGTACAAGGGGTTCGCCCTGGAGAAACTGAGCAGGATCGACGAAGCCATCCAGGTATTCGAGGTCCTCCTCGAGATCGACACCAAAAACAGCGAGGGCCATTACCACATGGGCCTCGCCCTTGCAAACTCCGGCCGGCAGAAAGAAGCGCTTTCCTCGTTTGAAGCGGCTATCCGGATCCGCGAGAACTTCGCTCCCGCATGGTACAACAAGGGAAAGATGCTTCTCGACCTCGGGAAGTACCAGGACGCACTTGCAGCGTTTGACAAGGCGCTCGAACTCGAACCTGCATATACCGAGGTATTCTACTACAAGGGATTTGCCCTCCAGAAGATCGGGAGGTACCAGGAGGCGGTCGAGGCATTCGAGAGAAATCTCGAAAAAGACATGAGCAACTCCCCCGGCTATTACTTCAAGGGGATCGCACTTTCCAAACTGGGGCGCTACAAGGATGCTCTCGAAGCTTTTGACCGGGCGCTGGTCTATGACCCGGAAAACGCTCTCGTCTATTACCAGAAAGGCCGGGCCTTCGACGGTCTTGGCCGCCACCAGGAAGCCGTTGCAGCGTTTGAAAAGACGCTCTCCCTCAAGCCAAAATACAGCGAGGCGCGGATGCGCAAGGGCATCTCGCTGTACGAGCTCGGCAGGTATGCCGAGGCAATAACGGACTTCGAGCGGACTATTACCGAAAATCCCCACAACTTCCACGCATGGTACCAGAAAGGGCGGGCACTCTTCGACATGGGCCACTGCGACGAGGCGGTCGAAGCATACGATCATGCGCTGGAGCTCGAATCGAACTACCCCGAGGCACTCTACCACAAGGGTGTCGCTCTGTACGACCTGGGCCACTATGAAGAGGCTATCGTCTCGTTCGACCAGGCACTCGAACACGACCCGCACCTCGACCAGGCTATCTACCGCCGCGGCGCAGCGCTTTTAAAACTCGAACGCTACCCGGAGGCGGTCCAGGCATTCGACAAGACGCTTGCAGCCCTCCCCAGGTATGCTCCGGCCCATCACCTTAAAGGAGTCGCCCTTACCGCCCAGGGACTGTTCCAGGATTCCATCGATGCGTTCGACCGGGCCCTCGAATGCGATCCTACAAGTGCGGAATCGGCCCTGAATAAAGCGATCTCCCTTCACAGCCTGGGCCAGGAAGAAGACGCACTGGCTGCGGTCGGGAAGGCCATCGGGATCAAGGAGAACTTTGCAGATGCCTGGCGGTACAAGGGACTTATCCTCTTCCGTATGGGTAAATTCCCGGAAACTGCCGAAGCCATCGATAAGGCACTCGGATACGACCCCGGCAACGCCCGCCTTTATTACCTGAAAGGCCGGGCGTTCGAAGCACTCAAACGCTACAATGAGGCAATCCTCGCCTACGATATGGCGCTTTCCACGCAGTCTGCGTGCACGGAAGCCCGGATGCACAAGGGCACCGCCCTTTTCGCACTCAAAAAATACCGCGATGCGATACGGGAAGTAAAGAAGGTCATAAAAGGCCACCCGGACAATGCCGAAGCCTGGTTCCAGGAAGGCCGGGCCCTCTTCGAGCTGGGCAGTTACGCCGAGGCGCTCGATGCGTGCAGCCATGCACTCAAGCTCCGGGACACGTATGCGGAGGCGTACCAGTACAAGGGACTGGCCCTGTACGAGCTCGGGCGTCACGACGAGGCTATCGATGCATTCGACCGGGCCCTCCGGCTCGACGAGCATCTCGACCGGGCGCAGTTCTACCGCGGGGCAGCATTCCTGAAACTCGAACGCTACGATGAGGCCATCGAGGCCTTCAACAAGGCGATCTCCCTTAAACCGGAATCCGCATCTGCCTACCACCTCAAGGGGGTTGCGCTTACGGCACAGGCAAAGTACCAGGAATCGATCGAGGCGTTTGAGAAAGCCCTCGAATACGATCCGACGCGTGCCGAATCTGCCTTTAACAAGGCAATCTCGCTGCATAACCTCAAAAAAGACGCCGAGGCCGTTCAGGCCGCCGACCAGGCCCTCGGGATCCGGCCGGATTTTGCCGAGGCGTGGTATTACAAGGGGGTCGCACTCTCCGCACTGAAACGCTACGACGAGTCCGTGACCGCATTTGGCCGCTCGCTCGAATTCGATGCGACAAACGCCCACGCCTACTTCGAGATGGGACTCGACCAGATCGAACTCTCGCGCTATGACGATGCCGTTGTTTCATTCGACCACGTCCTTGCCCAGCTTGCCGATTACCCCCCCGCATACTATAACAAGGGGCGGGCGCTCTCCCTGACGGGAAAGAACGAGGAGGCAATTGCTGCATTCGACCAGGCACTGGCTATTACGCCAAACGACGTCCAGGTGCTCCCGGCAAAGGCACGGGCTCTTGCCTCGCTGAAACGCTTCAAGGAGGCCGCGGCTGCATTCGAGGCAGCCTGTAAGGCAGATCCAAAGAATGCGGATAATTTCTACCAGCTCGGCCTTGCATACGTTGAGCTCACAAAAGACGAAAAAGCCCTTGCCGCATTTGCAAAGACCGTAAAACTCGCACCGGAAAACACCGATGCGCTGGAACAGGCGGGCCTTACCCTTGCCCGGCTGGAGAAGTATGAAGACGCTATCGGGATCTTCGACCAGTGTATTGCCAAGGGAAAAGAGACGGCACGGATCTGGTACGAGAAAGGTTGCGCATTCTTCGCCCTAAAAAAATACGAAGATGCAATTGCTGCCCTGGACCATGCGGTCGGGCTTGACGGGAGCCATATCGGTGCGCTGGTCAAAAAGGGCCAGGCGCTGTACGAGCTCGGCAAATACGATGATGCAGTCGGCCTCTTCGACCGGGTGACCGCGCTCGATCCGGAAAACGCCATCGCGCATTTCACCAGGGGGTCTGCATTAACCAGACTCTCCCGTTTCGAAGATGCTATCATTGCGCTCGACCGGGCGCTCGAATACGATGGCAACAACGCCCGGAGCTATGCATGCAAGGGCTATTCCCTCTACCGGCTCGGGCGGTTCAAGGAAGCAGCAGAATCCTTTGCCAAGGCACAAAAGAGGCAGGGAAAAGATCCGTTCACCCTCCTCTACCGGGGCAAGTCCCTCCTGCACAACGAGGCCTGGGAGGAAGCCGTTGCAATATTCGACAAGCTGATCGCGCTTGACGGCAGGAATGCTACTGCCTGGTACTACAAAGGGCTTGCAAATACCCGGCTGGGACTGCACAACGAAGCGCTGGAATCGTTTGACCAGGCGCTGGCAGCCGATGAAGTATGCGCCGTGGCATGGTACCAGAAAGGGCTCGTGCTCTTTGACCAGGAGCGTTACAGCGATGCCCTGCCGGCCTTCGAACGGGCGCTGGAGATCAAACCCGATGTGCAGGACTATGCGTTCAGGAAGGCGCTCTCCCTCTTCATGCTGGGCCAGTTTGCCGACGCTGTCGTCTTTTTCGACCAGGCACTTGCCCACGGCCCGGCAACGTCCGCAATCCTGTATTACCGCGGGCGTTCGCTCATGGAGATCCAGAAGTACCCCGAGGCGCTAGAAACGCTCAATTCCGCCATAGCGCTCGATCCGGAGAACTCCTTTATCTGGCTTGCAAAAGGCGAGGCGCTCTTCCACCAGAATGACGGTACAGCGGCAGTCGCCGCGTTCGACCAGGCGCTTGCCCTCGACCCGAAATCGGTCGAAGCGGCATTCTACAAGGGCGAGTCCCTCGCGCTTACCGCAAGCGACGAGGACGCAGTCCGCGCTTACGATATAGTGCTCGAACTTGACCCAACCTACCCCGATGCGGCCTACAAAAAAGGGCTCGCCCTGTACCGGTTGAAAAAGTATACCGAGGCCGTTGCGGCTTTCGATCAGGCAATCCAGTACGTGCCGGACCATGCCCGCGCCCATTACCAGCGGGGGCTTGCCCTCTCGGCGCTCGGCAGATACGAGAAGGCAATCCGGTCCTTTAAAAAAGCGCTCGAACACGATCCCTCCCTGCAGGACGCGCTGTTCCAGTCGGGGCTCGCATACGCGAACATGAGCAGGTACGTGCAGGCGCTTTCCGCGTTCGATAAACTGCTGGAAGTCAGCCCGCAGAACGCGGGGGCGTTGTTCAACAAGGGTCGCATGCTCGCAAAGCTGCAGCGGGCCGACGAGGCACTTACCGTACTGGATGCGTCGCTCGATCTTGAGAACAATGTTTCTGATGTCTGGGTCCTCAAGGGGAACGTGCTTCTCGATCTCGAACGACAGGAAGAGGCTCTTGCGGCATTCGACCGGGCCCTCGCTCTTACTCCTGACGATACCAATGCATGGTACCGCAGGGGCCTCGCGCTTGCCGGACTCCACCGGTACAGCGAAGCGCTGCAGTGCTTCGACCATGTCCTTTCAAGCGATCCGGAGTGCGCTCCCGCCCTTTTCAAAAAAGGCAGTGCCCACTTATCCAGCGGCGACCTGAAATCTGCCACTGATGCGCTCACGAAAGCCCTGGAACTCAGGCCCGATAATGCCAACGGCTGGTACGACAAAGCTGTAGCGCTTGCCGGGCTTGGCAGGTACGAGGAAGCCATCCCCTCTTTTGACCGGGCGCTCAAACTCAACCCGAAATACGCAAGCGCCTACTTCGACAAGGGGAACGCACTCGCAAAACTCGGGCGTGACAAGCAGGCCATCGAATCCTTCGAGATGGCCTCGGCAGTCGACCCGGACTTCTCCGCAGCGTATTACGAGAAAGGCCTCGCCTTCCTCCGGCTTTCAAAGAACAAGGATGCGATAGCGGCCTTCGATGCAGCAATAGCGATCGATACTTCCCGGGCACCGGTCTTCCTCAACAAGGGCCGGGCGCTCACGAACCTCAGGAAATATGCCGATGCGGTCAACGCCTTCGATACCGCCATCAGGCTGGACCCCAAAGGATACGAAGCCTGGTTTGCCAAGGGCAGTGCGCTCGCCCGTCTCGAACAGTACGACGATGCTGTTGCCGCATTCGACCAGGCTCTTGCAATCGATGCCGGCCAGTATGCCGCCCACTATGAAAAAGGCGTTGCGCTGGCACGCCTCGGCAGGTTCGGGGAGGCCATCGATGCGTTCTCGCTGGCGCTCGAACGGGACGAGAAGAGACCGGAGTCCCACTACGAGAAGGGAAGGGCCCTCCTGGAACTCGGGGAGAGCGGGAAGGCAGTAGAGGAGTTCAGCCGGGTTCTCGAACTCGACGGGACATTCGCGGATGCTGCGTATTATCTCGGTATCTCGCTCGAACGTCTCGGGAAGTACACCGATGCAATCACGGCCTTCGACCATATGATAGCAAAAAAGCAGGACCATTTCGACGCATGGTTCCACCGGGGCCTCGCTTCGGTCAGGCTTAAAAAGGACGACGAGGCCATCCAGGCCTTCGAGAAGGCCCGACAGATCGAACCCCACGATATCGACCTGCTCTTTTCCGAAGGCGAAGCATATTACCGGCTGGACCAGTACGAAGAGGCAGTCCGCCTCTTCGATATTGCCCTCGGAAAAGAGCCCGGCAATGGCGAGATCCTGTTTGCCAAAGGAAAGGCGCTTGCGAGCCTGAACCGGCACGAAGAGGCGCAGGATGTCCTGCGGATGGCCTTTACCCAGCTCTCGGACAACTACGAACCGGCATACCTCCGGGCCCGGTCGCTGGTTGCACTCGACCGGTTTGAGGATGCAGACATGGCCTTCGATGCAGCGCTCGCCCTCAACCCGAACGACTCCGAAATCTGGGCCGGCAAAGGCGCAGCCCTCCTGCACACCGGTCACTACGATGCGGCGATCAATGCGTACGATCACCTGATTGCCTTAAAACCGGACGATCCCACCGGCCCGATGGAAAAGGGGAGGGCGCTTGCCGCAGTAAAGAAGTATACCGACGCAATCGCATCGTTCGACCGGGTCCTCGAACTTGTACCGTCCGATCCCGATGCATCGCTCGAACGGGCACGGGCGCTCTATTCCCTTAAGCGCTACGACGAGGCCCTTGCAGCACTTGAAATTACCCTGTCGGCCAACCCGAAGGAGACGGAAGCACTCTATTTCCGGGCAGCATCCCTCTTTGCACTCGGGCGGGATACCGAGGCTGCTGAAGCGTACGAACGGCTTCTGGTGTACCTGCCGGACGATGCTGATGCATGGTATGAACAGGGAAGCGTGCTTTTCCGGCTCAGGCATTATGACGACGCCATCGCTGCTTTCAACCACACGCTGGATATCAGCCCCCGACACTTCGAGGCAGAATTCCAGAAAGCCCGGGCCCTGGACCAGCTGGAGCGCTACAACGAGGCGATCGGCACGTACAACGAGGCACTGGCGATACGTCCGGGAGATGCAAAAACCCTTTACTACAAGGGCGTTGCGCTCGCCCGGACTGGATCCGCCGAAGATGCAGTCAAAGCCTTCGACGCAGCGCTCGAAAGCGACCCGGTCTTTGCCGATGCGCTCTTCGAAAAAGGAAAGGCCCTCTCCGCCATCGGGATGTTCCGCGAGGCGGTAAAAACCTTCGACAAGACCCTCCTCCTCAGCAAGAACTATGCGGGAGTATATTTCCACAAGGGGAAGGCCCTCGCAGAGCTTGGCAGGCATGACGATGCAATCATTGCATTCGACAAGGAGATCGATCTCGATCCGGCCAACACCGAGGCTTTCTACAACAAGGGTCTTTCCCTGGCGGCAACGGGACGGCTCGATAACGCCATCGAGGCATTTGACCGCGTGATCCAGCAGGCTCCGGACTCGGTCCCGGTCTGGCTCCACCGGGGCATGGTCCTGTACGATCTCGGGAAGTATTCCGATGCTCTCGAATCCTATGAAAAGACCCTGGAGATCGATCCGTCCAATGCCGAGGCCTGGTACCTCCGGGGCCGGGCGCTCCTTGCCCTCAAAAAGTATGATGAAGCGGTAGGGGCGTTTGACAAGGCGCTTGACTCCGATGCGGAAGCAACCGACGCTTACTACTACAAGGGGCGAGCCCTCTTCGAACTGGGGCAGTACGACGAGGCAGTCCTTGCCTATGACAGTGTAATCCGCCGCAAACCACGGCACGACGATGCATTATACCACAAGGGCCTTGCCCTGCTCAGGCTCTCCCGCGCCGACGATGCGATACCGGCATTCGATCTCGCCTTAAAGCTCCGGCCGAACTTTGCCTATCTCTGGACCGGGAAAGGCATGGCCCTTGCCGTCCTCGACCGGCACAAGGATGCGATTGCCTGCTTCACAAAGGCCATTGCCCTTGACAAGAAAGATGCCGGTACCTACTACGAGTACGGCAGATCCCTCTCGGCACTGGGCAGGTACCAGGAAGCGATCAAGAACTTCGATGCCGCACTGGTCCAGCGTCCGAAATGCGCACCGGCGTTTTACGCCAAGGGCCGGGCCCTCTGCGGGATTGCGATGTACCCGGAAGCGATCACCGCCTTCGACCGGGCGCTTGCCGAGAAAGGAGACTTTGCGGAAGCCTGGCTTCACAAGGGGATAGCAGAAGCAAACCTCGACCGGTACGACGAGGCAGTGGACTGCTACAACCATGCACTCTCCATCAGCCCGTCCTATGCACCGGCGCTCCTCAACCTCGGACGGTCCCTCATCCACCTTGAACGCATTGATGAGGCAATCGATGCTCTCGACAAGGTAACTGCCCTCCTGCCGGAGTCTGCCGAAGCGTATTATTACCGCGGACTCGCGCACTTCAAACGCAACCACGACGAAGAAGCGCTCGATGCATTCAACCATGCCATCAGTATCAACCGGCAGTACGCAGAGGCGCATTACTACAAGGGAGTCACGCTCGGCCGGTGCAGGAAATACGAGGAAGCGATAGCGTCTCTTGACGCTGCCCTGAGGATAAAGAGCGATTACCCGGATGCATTCTACGAGAAAGGGGCCGCATACCTGCACCTTGAAAAATACAAGGATGCAATCGCTGCCTTCGACCAGGCACTGACGGCAAATCCCGGGTATGCCGGCGCAATCTACCAGAAAGGGCGGGCGTACCTTGCGCTCCACAACCCGGACGGAGCGATCCGTGCATTTGACCGGGCACTGGAGCTCGATCCCTCCTGCTACCAGGCGCACTACTGGAAGGCCCGGACGCTCTACGAGGAAGGGAGCTTCGATGCCGCAATCACCGAGTACGACCGGGCGATTGCCATCCAGCCCGGCAGGGCCGTAGTCTATCGCGAACGGGGTCTTGCCTATGCGGCCATCGAACAGTACCGCGATGCGATACGGTCCTACGACCGGGCACTGGAGCTCGATCCTGCCAATGCCGAGACCTTCGCCCACAAGGGCGCGTCGCTTGCCGAACTGGGACTGTTCCGCGACGCCCTGGAAGCATTCGACAAGGCGCTCGAACAGGACCCCGGGCTTGCCGTTGCATGGTTCGGGAAAGGAAACGCCCTCTACGATATCGGGAAGTTTGCCGAGGCCCGTGACGCTTATGACAACGGTCTCAGGATCGACCCGGAGAATGCAGTCGGGTGGACCCGGAGAGGCATGAGCATTGCCGGCCTGCAGGACGAGCGGGGCGCCATCGAGTCCTATGACCGGGCGCTCGCCATCGACCCCTCGTTCTCGATCGCCTACTTTACTAAGGGCAGCGCTTTAGAGGCGCTCGGGCAGTATGCGGAAGCCGCCGAGTCCTACCAGGCAATGATCTCGCTCCAGCCCGAATTTGTCGATGCCTGGATCCACCAGGGCCGGGCCCTCCATGAGCTGGAGAAATACCAGGATGCACTCACCTCGTTCAAGCGGGCCATCGAGATCGATCCCTCTCGAAAAGAGGTCTGGAACGATATCGGTGCAACGCTCGAAAAACTCGGCAAGCAGGAAGAAGCAAAGATCTGTTACGAGAAAGCACAGTAATTTTGGTTTTATTTTTTTTTTTAACGGGAAAATATTGGGGTCTAGTATTTTTTCCTTACCGCAAGATACCAGAATATCGCACCGATAATGGCGATTATTCCCACAATAATCCCGAATGCATATTTGATATAGAACGGGGTCTGGGCAGCTGCCAGTTTCTCGGCATTCTCCAGGTTTCCTTCAAGGTAGGGGTAATTAGGATCGAGCTGTTGGACTTTTTTGAAATCTTCCACACCCTCGCTGCACCGGCCCATGCCGCAGAGCGCGTATGCCCGGTTGAACCATGCATCGGGGTTATCGGGCTCGAGTGCCGTTGCTTTCCCGAATGCAGAGAGCTGGTCGTTGAAATATTTTGATGCGGTCGCTTCATCACCGGCGGTATCCTTGTAGTAATACCCGATATTGTAGAGGATCTGCCCGCGGTTGAGCCAGAACGGCACCGATGTGCTATTCAGCGCGATTGCCTTGTCCGATGAGGCAAGGGCGAGGTTGAGGGTCGAAAGCGGGTCCTGCGTCTTCTGGTGGACCCGGTTGAGAATGTCCGCCCGGCCGTTCCATGCATCTGCAAAAGTCGGGTCAAGCGAGATTGCCTGGTCGTATGCCTGGAGAGCAAGGGTATAGTTGTTCTGTGCCGTCAGGTTCTCGCCTGCCGCATACCACCCGGCAGCATCGGCCGGATCTGCCGTGACCGGGAGGATGAGGCATGCGCACAGCACCAGAAGGAATGCGAGAGGTGCAGCATACGTGTACTTCATAACAGCAAGTACATGGGGCACAAGACCCACTTAAGAATTTTCACCGGATGGCACCGTACGGTACGTTCACCGTTTCAGCACGAGGACATGCCGGGTGAGGCTCTTATGCACCCTTTGCGTATGGTGCTGGAGGACGGGCATGTGCTGCCCGGCAATGGCGGAAATATCCCGGTGCGTTACCACGATTGCCCGACGGCCGGGCAGAAGGACGCGGTGCATCTCCTCAAGCGCACCATGGTAGAGGTTCTCCATGGTATCCTCTTTTTTGATGCAGACCGACTGCCCGTACGGGAAATCGGTTGCAATGGCATCGATGGATGCGTCCCGTACCGGGAGCCGGGTAGCATCGGCAAGCATCAGCGTTCCCTGCACCAGGTTCTCCCGGCACCCGCCGATCATCATCGGGTCGAAGTCACTCCCTATCGTTTCCATGCCGAGCATCTCCGACTCGATCAGGGTCCCGCCTGTCCCGCAGAACGGATCGAGGAGTTTTGCACCCGCACCGCACATGGTAAGGTTGACCAGGGTCCGGGCCATCCGGGGCATCATGACCCCGGGGTGGAAGAACTCCCGTTTCCCCGGGTTCCGCTCGTTATACGCACCGCGGGCGATCCGGTACAGGACTTTCCCGAAATAGCAGCGGTCCCCGGAAAGGATCGCCCGGTACTCCACCGGGGGATCGATCAGCTGCACGGGCCCTTTGACCATGGTACCGATCAACCGTTCGAACTCCCGCTGGGAACAGGGGTTGTGATCGTTACCGGCATGGATGAGTTTTGCCCGACCGGCAAACGGCTGTTTTGTAGTAAGGGAAAGATCCGAAAGCAGGCTGCGAAACGAGGCGGGATCCGGGTCGCACTCGCCAAGGTACTCCATCACCACGTGGGTCATCGCGAGGCGCTGTGCAGCAGAGGGATCCGGGCATTCTGCAACCGCGACCTGCGGGCGGAAATCCGTCACCGTCCCGACACACTCGAGCTCGGCACGGGGAAGAGTCTCGTTCTCGCCCGAGAGCTCGAAGATCAGCTTCATTCATACGATATGGACGTTTTTTCCAGAAATACCTGTGGAAGAAAAAAGAGAGAAAAAAGGGAGAAAGGAGAGGGTAGTTACTTTTTCCCTTTTTTCTTTCCCATCAGGCCGGAGAAGATTCCGCCGCCCTTGTTTCCATGGCCTTCCAGTTCGGCGATCTTCTCGTAGAGCTCTTTTTGCTCCCCGGATACGCCTTTGGGGGTAACGATCTTCACGCGTACGAGAAGATCGCCGGGCTTCCCGCGCCGTTTCACGCCTTCCCCGGCAATCCGGAGAGCCGTGTTGTACTGGATACCAGACGGGATCTTTACCTCGATGTGGCGCTTGTCGATGGTCTCGACGTCAACGGTTGTCCCGAGCACCGCGAGCGCCGGGGTGATCTCTACCGTTGTTTCGAGGTTGTCGCCCATCCGCTCGAAGCGCTTGTTCGGGAGCACGTACATCTCGATATAGAGATCGCCGTTTGGCGCCCCGTAGTCCCCGGCTTCGCCATAGCCTTCCATGCGCAGGCGCATGCCGCTGTCCACACCGGCCGGGATATGGATGGAGATTTTACGCTTCACTCTTGTATGGCCGGACCCGTGGCAGCTGCGGCACTGCTTCTCCGGGATCTTGCCCCGGCCGCCGCACATGGTACAGGGGGTCATCCGGACAAACTGGCCAAAGACCGACTGCGTTGTCTGGCGCATCTGGCCGCTGCCGCCGCACCGGGGGCAGACATTGGTCTTTTTCGTCTCGCTGCCCGAGCCGGCACACGTGGGGCAGGCCTCGCTGTGCAGCACATCGATCTCCTTGTCCGTCCCGGCAACCGCTTCTTCAAGCGAGATCTGCATCCGCATTAAGACATCGTCGCCGGACCGTGGCCCGGAACGGCGCTGGCCGCCGCCGAAGAAGTCGAAGATGTCCCCAAAACCGGAGAAGTCGGAGGAGAAACCTCCCCCGCCGAATCCGCTGGCCCCGGTATAGGATCCTTTCGAGGCGTTCGTGTAGGTCTCGTGGCCCATATTGTCGTACTGCGCACGCTTCTGGGCATCAGAGAGCACGCTGTACGCCTCGTTGATCGACTTGAACTTTTCTTCGGCTCCCGGGTCCTTGCAGACATCCGGGTGGTACTTCCGGGCGAGATTGCGGTAGGCCTTCTGGATCTCTTTTTCATCGGCAGTCCTCGGTACTCCGAGGGTGTCATAGTAGTCGCCCGTAGCCATCAGCGCTCACTCGTCTTTGACTTTGTAATCCGCGTTTACGACGTTGTCGTCCGGTTTCTTTTCCGGTTCGGGTTCCTGCTGAGGTCCGGCACCGGCAGCGCCTCCCGCTCCACCGGCCGCTCCCTGCTGCTTTGCCGCGTTCTCTGCCTGCATCTTCTGGTAGATCTTCGTGGTCGCCGCATACACCGCTTCGGTCAGGGTATCCATTGCCTTCTTGATCTCGTCGCTGTTTTCACCGGCAAGGACCTTCCGTACTTCCGCGATACCGTCCTCGACCTTCTTCTTGTCGTCGGCTTCGAGCTTGTCGCCGCTCTCTTTTAACATCTTTTCCGCGGTAAAGACCGCGGTATCGGCCTGGTTCCGGATCTCGATCTCGTCGCGCTTCTTCTTGTCGTCGGCCTCGAACTGCTTTGCGGCGTCCATCATCTTCTTGATCTCTTCATCGGAGAGCTTCTTGTCGCCCTTGATGGAGATCGCCTGCTCGTTGCCGCTCCCGAGGTCCTTTGCGGAGACGTGGATGATACCGTTTGAATCGATATCGAAGGTTACCTCAATCTGCGGGATGCCGCGGGGTGCCGGCGGGATGCCGGTCAGCTGGAACTTGCCGAGCGTGAAGTTGTCCTTTGCAAGCGCCCGCTCTCCCTGCACGACATGGATCTCGACGCTTGTCTGGCCGTCTGCGGCAGTCGAGAAGATCTGGCTCTTTCTTGTCGGGATCGTGGTGTTCCTCTCGATCAGCTTCGTTGCGATCCCGCCCAGTGTCTCGATGCCGAGCGTAAGCGGAGTCACATCAAGGAGCACGATATCCTTGGTCTCACCGGTGAGTACGGCACCCTGGATGGCTGCACCGAGGGCAACGCACTCGTCCGGGTTGAGGCCCTTGTCCGGTTCCTTCTCCAGCAGCTTCTTTACGGTTTCGACAACGAGCGGAATACGGGTCGACCCGCCCACGAGAAGAACGTGGTCGATGTCCTTTGCCGTCATCTTCGCATCGCTTAATGCCTGTTTGACCGGTCCTTCGGTTGAACGGACAAGGTCCCCGATCAGTTGTTCGAGTTTCGACCGGGTAAGGTCGATATTGAGGAACTTGGGGCCCGTTGAATCGGTGGTGATGTACGGCAGGTTGATGTTGGTGGTCTGGCGCTGGGAGAGCTCGATCTTCGCGTTCTCGGATGCATCGCGCAGGCGCTGCATTGCGTAGATATCGGTCTTGAGGTCGATGCCCTCTTTCTTCTTAAATTCCTCGACAAGATAATCGGTGATGAGCTTATCGAAGTCGTCGCCGCCGAGGTGGTTGTTCCCCGCCGTTGCCTTGACTTCGAAAACACCGTCGCCGAGGGTCAGGATCGAGACATCGAACGTACCGCCGCCGAGGTCGTAGACAAGGACCGTTACATCCTGTTCCTTGTCGATCCCGTACGCAAGGGCACTTGCCGTAGGCTCGTTGATGATACGCATGACTTCGAGACCGGCGATCTTCCCGGCGTCCTTTGTTGCCTGGCGCTGGGCATCGTTGAAGTACGCCGGGACGGTGATGACCGCCTTTGCAATCTTCTCGCCCAGGTACGCCTCGGCATCGGTCTTGAGCTTCTGGAGGATCATCGCCGAGATTTCCTGCGGCGTGTACTCCTTGTCCCCGATCTTGACCTTTTCCGTGGTCCCCATCTTGCGCTTGATGGACTGGATCGTGCGCTGGGGGTTTGTGATAGCCTGCCGTTTTGCGAGGCTCCCCACGAGGCGCTCGCCCTCTTTTGTGAATGCAACGACCGATGCGGTGGTCCGTCCGCCTTCGCTGTTGGGGATGACGATGGGTTTTCCCGCCTCCATAATCGACATGCAGGAGAAGGTGGTCCCAAGGTCGATACCTAAAATCTTCTCGTTTGCCATAAGAGTTCAGTCCTCCTTTTTGGGTGAATCACAATTTTCTTTCTGATCTTTGCTTTCCGTTTTTCCTTTCGATACTGCAACTTTTGCGTACCGGATCACTTTCTTGTGCATCCGGTATCCCGGGGACACGACATCGATGACCAGGCCTTCCTTTTCATCAGAAGGAACATGGGCGATCGCTTCGTGTTCGTTCGGGTCAAATGTTTTTTTCAATGCGTCAATCTGGGAGATACCGTGCCGTGCAAGAATATCGGCAAACAGGCTGCGGATATGTTCGACACCGGTGCGGAGATGTTCGTCGTCTGCCTTGAGGGCACGCTCCAGGTTGTCGGCAATCTCCAGCACATCGACCGCAAAGCGTTCGTTTGCGTGGTGCACCAGGGATTCCTGGTCCCGGGCAACCCTCTTACGGTAGTTGTCGAAATCCGCGGCAAGCCGGAGGTACCGCTCGTTCGCATCTGCCAGCTGTTTCTTCTGTTCCGCGAGTTCGTCGCGTTCAGGAACCGGGCTGGCTGCGGATTTTTCCGGCTCTTTTGCCTTGGTATCCGGCACAGGGGGGGTATCGTGATCTTCCATAACACATCCCATTCGATGTTCCATTATCTATTGAATTGTGGTTCTATATAAATTTTGAGAACACTCCAACGACTGAACAGACCCACTAAAGGGGTTTTTAAAAATATCTGCCGGCAGAACCGCTGGGGAAACCTTCGGGTGCCTGCCGGGAACTGTTTCCCGGAAAAGGTATTGTGCATACCCCCCACCGCTCTCTTTTCTTTTTCCCCCAAAGACCCCCCTTCCGGTTATTTGCAGGTTTTGCTTCAGGTTATTCTCGTAAAAATCCCGATATTTCACATGCGGTACTGCGATCGTAAGAGGGGGTCTTTGGGGGAAAATAATAATTGTCCGTCAGGTCCGCCAGGAAAAAATACCGCGGGACCGGGTGTCATCCGGGTTAAATCAGGCCGCCCGGTCCGGGCCGGTTTCCCTTGCGAGTAAACGCCGCCTCCGGCAGACGGATGTGCGGCGTACTTTTTGTCCTTTCCGAGCATATACAGAAACCATGAAATGGGCGCTACTTTCGGTATGGGATAAGACCGGGATCGTGGAACTGGCACAGGCACTGGTGAAAAACAAGTTTTCCCTCATGAGTTCCGGCGGTACCGGCAAAGCGCTGGAGCAGGCAAACATCCCGTTCACGGAAGTCTCGAATTATACCGGGTTTCCCGAAATGATGGACGGGCGGGTAAAGACGCTCCACCCCAAAGTCCACGGCGGCCTCCTGGGCCGGCGCCAGATCGACGATGCCGTAATGGCGAAGTACGGCATCAACCGGATCGATCTCCTGGTTGTCAACCTCTACCCGTTCGAGAAGATGTCCGGGCAGTCCCTTCCTCTCGACAAGCTGATCGAGTATATCGATGTGGGAGGCCCGGCCATGATCCGGGCGGCGGCAAAGAACTTCAAAGACGTTGCCGTTGTGGTTGACCCGGCGGATTACAACGAGGTTGTCCGGACCGTGGAAGGCCCGGGGTTCACCGAGGAGCAGCGGCTGAAGCTTGCGAAAAAGGCGTTTGCCCGGACCGCTGCCTACGATGCGGCGATCAGCAACTACCTCCAGGCCCTCGATGCGCCGTTCCCCCCGACCCTCTCCCTCCAGTTCACCCACGGCAGGAAGCTCCGGTACGGCGAGAACCCGCACCAGCAGGCGGCCGTGTACGGCACATCGGGTATTGCCGGTGCCGAGCCGCTCCAGGGAAAACAGATGTCGTATAACAACTACCTCGACGTCAACGCAGGGACAGCCCTCCTCCGCGAATTCGAGGAACCCGCAGCCGTCATCGTGAAGCACAACAACCCCTGCGGGGTCTCGATCGGCTCCGACATCCTCGATGCCTACCTGACCGCCCGCGAGGTAGACCCGGCCTCTGCCTACGGCTCGGTGGTCTCGCTCAACCGCGAAGTGGACAAGAAACTCGCAGAAGCCATCGACTCCACCTTTGTCGAAGTCGTGGTGGCCCCCTCGTTCACGAAAGACGCCCTCGTGACCATGAAGAAGAAGGAGAACATGCGGGTGCTTGTCCTGCCGGAGCGGGTCAATGCTGACGAGATCCGGGCAATCGACGGCGGGATCCTCGTCCAGCGGACACCGGCCTACCAGGAGAACTGGCAGGTCATCACCGACCGCGACCCGACAACCGACGAGATGGCGGCGCTCAAACTTGCCTGGAAGGTCTGCAAGCACACCAAGAGCAATACGATCATCTTTGCCGACCAGAAACGCACGCTCGGTATCGGCGCCGGGCAGATGAGCCGGGTGGACTCGGCAAAGATCGCCATCGAGAAAGCCTGCGCACCGCTCACCGGCTCTGCTGTCGCATCCGATGCCTTCCTTCCCTTCCCGGACACCCTTGAAGTAGCGGCAAAAGCCGGGGCAACGGCCCTTGTCCAGCCCGGCGGCTCCATCCGGGACAAGGAGGTCATCGCTGCGGCGAACAAGCTTAACATGGCGATGATCTTCACCGGCGTGCGGTACTTCCGGCACTGACAAAATTACCGGTATTTTTCTTTTTTATGGCAAAATATCAGATAAATTTATATTCTGCGAAGTAATGTATAGTTCCTTAAATCGTTTGTGGCAGGGTATCGTCACGGATGGTTTAGCTGCATTTGTGTGGTGAAGGAAAAATGGATTACGGAAATGTACTTGGCGAAGCCTTCGGCTACGCAAAGGAAGGCCTTGTCGGAAACCTGATGAAATGGATTCTCTTAATCGTCCTTGAGATCCTGCCGGTAATACCGATTATTGCATGGGTATTTGTGTTCGCCGGCTCCCTGATGAGCGGCGGGACACCGGACTTCCTGTCGCTCATGGGCGGGTTTGTCGTTGCACTTATCATCGCGATTCTGCTCCAGGCATTCTACCAGGGGTATATGCTCAAGATCCTCCGGGGCGACAAACCGCTGCCGGAGATCGCCGATCTCGGGAAGCTCTTTGTTGACGGCATCAAGTACCTGGTCATCGGGATCATCTACATGATCCCGGTATTTATCGTCCTTGTTGCAGTTGTCGGGGCAGTTGCCATGACGGCAATTGCCAGGGGCATCACCGACCCCAAGATCCTGGCGGCGGCAGCGATGGGCCCGGCCCTCGTCGGTATCCTCATTGCGGTTATCCTTGCGATCATCCTGGGCCTCCTCGCGCTTATCGGAGTTATCCGCTTTGCCCGGACCGGGAAGATGGGAGAGGCATTCAACTTCAGCGAGATCCTCGCCACGATTGGAAAAATCGGCTGGGGCACCTATATCCTCGCCCTGATCATCCTTATCGTGATCTTCGGGATCATCTATGTTGTCCTCGGGCTCATCCCGATTGTCGGGGCCATCATCGAGCTCATCATCGGCCCGTTCCTCATGGTCTTTGCAGCACGCTACTTCTGCCTGCTCTACGACAGCGCCGGGACGGCGTAAACAATATTCATATTCCTCTTTTTATCATTAAAAACGCAAGAACGGATATACGGCAACTAAGGTTTTTCGCAGATACCGTATTGAACGGGAAAAAACCCGGTACCCGGGGGATTTCTCCGGTAAAAACTATTAAAAAAAGCGGGCAGTGGTCTTATCTCTGCACTGCGCCGAGGTTTGCCTGTTCCACGGTTCTTGCATACCGGGCAAGGACACCGGAGAGCGGTTTTGTGACCGGTTTCCATGAGGCCTTCCGGGCTGCAAGCGTCTGTGCATCTACAAGGAGATCGATCTTCTTTTCGAAGAGATCGACAGCGATTTTGTCCCCGTCATGCACAAGGGCAATCGGCCCGCCGACCGCTGCCTCGGGTGCGACATGCCCGATGCAGGGACCGCGGGTGCCGCCCGAGAACCTCCCGTCGGTGATCAGGACCACGTCTTTATAGCCAACACCCACCAGTGCCGAGGTCGCGGCAAGCATCTCGGGCATTCCCGGCGCTCCTCTTGGCCCTTCGTTCCTGATGATGACCACATCGCCCTCCTTTACCTGCCGGGAGAGGATCGCTGCCATTGCGGGTTCCTCGCCATCGAAGACCCGGGCCGGGCCGGTGTGCTTCCAGATCTCCTTTGGCACAGCGGCGCACTTCACGACCGCACCATCCGGGGCAAGCGAACCAAAGAGGATCTTGAGGCCGCCGGCAGCGTTTACCGGTGCATCAAGTCTTTTGATGACCTCCTCGTTTCTGATGACCGCTGCGTCTGCGATCTGGTGGATGGTCTTTCCCGAGACTGTCGGGAGATCATCGAGATACTTTTCCAGGCGTTTCATGACTGCCGGGATCCCGCCGGCCCGGTTCAGGGCCTGCATCGAGTAGGGGCCGGAGGGCTGCATGTAACAGATGTGGGGGATCTCTTCTGCAATGCGATTGAAATCCTCAAGCGTGAGCGGAACTTCTGCCTCGGTCGCTACCGCCATGAGGTGGAGGACGGTGTTCGTGGAACCGCCAAGAGCCATATCCATGCGGATCGCATTTTCCAGGCTCTTTTTGGTGACGATGCTGCGGGGGGTGATGTTCTGTTTTACTGCCGCCACTGCTGCCTCCCCGGTTTCCCGGGCAATCCGTAATTTTGCGGCATCGACCGCAGGTATCGTTGCGCAGCCGGGCAGGGACATGCCGAGCGTCTCGGTCATGCAGGCCATCGTGTTTGCCGTATAAAGCCCCTGGCAGCTCCCGCACCCGGGCATGGCGCAGCACTCGAGTTCCTTTAGGGACTCGTCGCTCATGGTTCCGGCTGCGACCTTGCCGACCCCTTCAAAAACATCGGTCAGCGAGAGGTCCTTTCCCTCGATATTGCCGGGGAGCATCGGCCCGCCCGTAACAACCACGGTCGGGACGTTGGTCCGGACCGCCGCCATGAGCATCCCGGGCACGATCTTGTCGCAGGTCCCGACACAGACCAGTCCGTCGAACCGGTGGGCCTGCACCATGAGTTCGATGGAATCGGCAATATTCTCCCGGGATGGCAGGGAGTAGCGCATTCCTTCGTGGCCCATTGCAATGCCGTCGCAGATGCCGATTACGCCGAACTCAAAGGGCACCCCGCCGGCCGCGGCAATGCCTTCGCGGACCCGTTCAGACAACTGCCGCAGGTGCATATGGCCGGGAACAATCGTATTGTAGGCATTCGCAATCCCGATGAACGGCTGCGCCATTTCACGGTCGGTCACACCCAGTGCACGCAGGAGCGAACGGTTCGGCGCCCGTTCGTATCCCTTTTTTATCCTGTCGCTCCGCAGTTCTGTCATTATCAGGGATGATTGCCCGCCATATGCTATGAATCTACTGTCATGGCAGGACTCCGTGCAGGACGGTTTGTAACAAGCACGATCCCGAGGAAACAGGATAAAAAAAGATGGTGATTGCTTAATACGAGCCACCCGTCAATCCTTATGCTCTTAAAGGAAATTTCTATTCCTGAGCGACTCGCCCCCTTTGTGCCAGCCCGCCCCCGAGGGGACGGGGGTGCATGCGATTCCTCCGCATTACCGGTAATCCCGATTCTGATAATACTGAAAAAGATCCCAGTCAACCGCATTGCTCCACAGGGCGAGCACCCGTGGCTCCATCGCAATCCAGTCCAAAGGAACTGCCAATCGATCGAAGATGGTGGTCTTAATTAAGCAATCGCCAAAAAAAAGATTACTGCCGTTTTTTCCGGAAATAGTAGAGCGCGTACACGATGCCGATGATCACGGCAACAATGACGGAAAGGTATACGGAATTGGAGAGAATTCCCGCGATACCGGTAAGATTGTTTACCTCCACGGTGACCTTCATGGGGTCCGAGATGGATGTGGTATTCATATCGTCGAGGTAGCGTATCTCTGAATCGAGCCCGTATTCCTTTATCGTTGCATCGCTGGAAACCGTGAGCTGGAACGAGGCGATTGCAGACTGGCCCGGCGCAAGATCGCCCAGGTAGGAGATATCCGAGCTGCTCGAAAACGGTTTGACCGCACTTATCCGGGCCTCGGCGCTCCGCACGGACGTACTCCCGGTATTTTTATATTCCACCTGGATGGTCCTTTTGCTGCCCGGGTTCATTTCGGCAGGTGGGGACAGGATGGCAAAATCCACCTTGTTTCCCACGGCAACACCTGTGGTTTCCGTCCGGGACGTGACATAATCGCCCTCGT
>JAQWDG010000144.1 GCA_028705545.1 Methanoregula sp.
ACCCCTCGCTCCTTGGCATCTTCGTCTTCGGCCTTATCGCCGGCATCTGCCCGTGCAACAGCGTCCTGTGTCTCGGGCTCATCGGGTACCTTACGAGCGGCACGACAAAACTCTCCCTCTCCGCCATCCTCCGGCTCGTCCTCGCATTTACCCTCGGCACCATCCTCGTCCTCCTCCCGCTCGGCCTTGTCGCCGGGTTCCTCGGCCACTACCTCCTCTTCTTAAACAGCACCATCGCCTGGTGCATCGGAGGCGTCCTCCTCATCCTCATGGGTTTCCAGCTCCTCCACCTCTACAAACCGCCCATTAAAAGCATCTTCTCCCGGCTCCGGGCCCCGGTCTCCTACACGGTCACCGGCGCCTTCCTCCTCGGCCTCTCCTTTGGCGCTATCACCATCGGGCGGGGAGCCCCCATGCTCATCGTTGTCCTCACCTACATCGCTCTCTCCCAGACCGCGGTGCAGGGTGTTTTCACCATCCTTGTCTACGCCATCGGCATGAGCATCCCGCTCATCGTCATCAGCTCGGTCGGCGGTGCGGTGGGAAAGAAGATCAAGGAAAAGGCAAACGTCAGCGGCGAGCTTGCCGATCGGGTGATTGGGATCGCGATTATTGTCATCGGGGTGTATTTCCTGTATTTGGCGTTTGGGTAAGACCCGACAGGATGATCAGGAACCGGTGAAGAAATGCAGGCATCACAGGCAAACCGCTACACTATAGAACAACAGAAATTCCGAAACTCCCGGTGAAGTTCACCGGGCTCCCGGAAAAAGAAAAAGAATTTACTCTTTAACCGGTGAAACACCGGAGATCTTGATGTAGCGGCGGGCAAGCTTGTGCTTGCTGCCGATAACCGCAAACGTCCGCTCTTCCGCCTGTCTGGCGTTGGGCGCTGCAATAACTTTCGTGTAGGGCATCCAGTCTTCGCCCATTCGGAAGGTTCCTTTCACTTCAAACTTCTGCTCTGCTGCCATGGTAATTACTCCAGAAATCCAAATACGTCCTCGACCCTGCCGAGTTCGAACCCGCTCGTCGCATTGCCGGCCATGTACCCCGTATCGTTCACGAGAAGGCCGGTCCCCACAAGGCCGCTGCCCATGTTGATCGTCCCGGTCCCCACAGGAACCTTTGCGATCTCCTCCAGTCGTGCAAGCTCCTGCGCAGTAGCACGCGGGTGAATGATGACGCCCTTGTTCGTTGCGACACCGGCCATGCCGACCGTCCGAATACCGCCGAACGTCAGGGGGAACACCTCGACCCCGAGGAATGCGCCGATCTCGTCGGCGATCTTCTCGGGAAGGTCCGGGTGGACCACCGCAAACGTATCGTTTACCATGATCACGTTCCCCGCCGCGTTCATCGTGTCGGAAAGGAGCATGATTTTGCGGTGCTTCTTTAAGACCGCGATCTCGTCTTCGGTCGCGAGCCCCGAGACCACGAGGCCCCGGCTGTTGCCTGCAACAAGCGAGCCCACGATCGAGCTGCCCTGGATCGTGGTCACGACGAGTTCGGCGCCAAGACCCTCGCGGAGGGCGTTTTTGAAATCTTCCGGCGCCTCCGGTGGGATCACCGCGATATCGCCAGCTACCCGGGCAAAAACCCCGATATTGGGGTCCCCGGCAAATGTGGTCGTGCGTTCCATATGCTTACGATTCCGGGGCAAGTTCTGCCTGGACCTGCCCGTCCTCCATCTTCATGGCGCGAACCCGGATCTTGGATGGCGGCTTCGAGCTGCCCCGGCTCCACACCTTCTCGTTAATAGTCTTGTCAAGCTTGACGTTCTCCGTCTTCATGTGCTTGGCAAGGTACCGGCGGATATCCTTGATCGCGCCGTTCGCCCGCTTCCACCGGGGCATCCTGCGTGCGTCCCGGAGCGGGATGATGTAGATATGTTCCTGCAACTGATCTGCCATAATCTCACACCTTCAGCGTGCTTCTGCGCCAGTTGCGTCTCTTCGGGTGCGATACCACAGCCCGTTTCGTCCTGATCATCGCCCACTGGGGCACGCGCCGGTTCTGGTCGCATGCCTTGGCGAGCCGGATCTTTCTGCCTTTGCTGAGCTTGCTCATAATTGGATTCTCCTTAATTGTTGTCCGGTTTTCTTCCCACCACAAGGGACTGCTCGTGGTGCGGGGGGAACAGGGCGGCCGGATCTGCACCGCGGGCACGGATTGCCGCCCTGATCTCGGATTCGTAATCGCCGTTTGGGATCGTCCCGGTCTCCCCGTACTCGACAAGGAAGAACCGGTCCACCAGCCGGTCGATCTCGGATCGCATGTAGCCGAGAAGCGGGCGCACGTAACTGCTCCCGCTCCTGCCGCAGATGCTCTGCACCTGCGATCTCGTCAGCATCGGAACCCGGTCGTCGAACCGGGTCCCGTCGCCAACGACGCTGTATTCACCGGCAAGGGTCTCGATGGCGGTCTGGTGGATACGGTTGATGGCATCGTTCGGATACCCGCACGCAATCACCATTTCTGCCATCTCATCAGCCATTCCCGGGGGAAATACCCGTATTTTCAACGGAAACCCCAGCGCCTGCGCGGCATGTTCTATTGAAGGGATTAGGCGGGCGCGGTCGAACACGAACGTGTTGAGTTCAACCTCGTAATACGTACCCAGCATTACTGCTGCAAGGGAACTATCCTTCCCGCCGCTGTAAAGCACTCCTGCTTTCATCACTTTCTGGTGATCGAGTAATCCCTTTTTGCCGGCGCAAGCTGCCGGAGCAGATCCTTTAACTGTGCATCGGTGATCTTCTGCTTGAGACGCCCGCTCTGGGCGAGCATCACGAGCTGCTGTTCCACGGCGCCGGCAAATTCCGGCTTGGTGAGCTTGATGGTGTTAAGGCGCTCCCGGGCATCGGGCTCGAGGACCTGCATGAGCACCATCTGCATCTGTTGCTTGAGACGCTGCTGCTGTTCGAGTTCCTCCTGCATGGCTGCCTGCTGGCCGGCCTGCTGCTGGAGTTGTGCCATCCTGCGTTTCCGGATTTCACTCAGCTCATCGTCTCCCATGGAAATGTCACCTGTTACTTACTCTTCAGGCATCCTGCCTTTACGATTTCTCTTTAGGGCTTTCGGCCTTTTCAGCCTTTTTGCCTTCGCCCTTCTTTGCTGCCGGCTTCTTCTCGGCCTTTGCATCGTCGGACTTGGCGCCCTTCTGGCCCTTGCCCTTCTTGCCTGCTTCGGCCTTCTTGGGCTCCTCGGCAACCGGCTTTACCCTTTTCGGGACCGGTGCCGGCGGGTGGGCGAGCACTTCCTTTGCCATGTTGTCCAGGAAAGACATGCCGGCAGGGGAAACCTTCCGTCCGGTCTTGTCGTGGATAATCAGGCCCGCAGCTTCGAGCTGCTGGAGAGCTTTACGGAGAATCGAGCCGCTGCCCTTCCGGAAAGCATTCGGTCTGGAGCCGCGGTTCTTGTTCCCGCCATAGAAACTCCGCATCCGTTCGACACCCAGGGGGCCGTCGACGTAGACGCGTCTCAGCACTGCTGCTGCCCGGGTAAACCACCAGTCGGGGTCCTCGGGCGGCATCTCCTTATGTACCCCGGTCTTTGCAAAGGCAGCCCATGCCGGCGGCTTGATCTCCTGCCGGGTCTTGAGCTCCTCGGCAACCTTCCTGATAAGGTGGTCGGCCGGGACATCATATACGGTTGTCATGACTAGTCCTCACTGTTCTTAAAATAAACAACAGTCTTAACTTATTGGGTAGCGAGGTTCTTATATATTTCGAGGTCACGGAAGCCCCGGTACCGCCGAAAAAACAAAACAGTTACTTCTTTGGTTTTTTGCCGCGTTCGGCAAGGACCATGGTCTTTCCCCGGACACTCACGAGCTCGGCTTTTGCCGCTGCCGCTACGGCCTCCGGATCGACCTCTGTGTTCTGGAGCCACTTGACCTTGATGGTCTTGCGCTTCTTGAGCTGGGCCGCGATCTCTTCCACGGTCGCTTCCGTGCAGCCCTGTTTTCCTATCCAGACTGTCGGTTTGAGGTCCTGCATTGCGGGATCATTCTTTGTCGTCATGTCGTTTCTCCACCCGGTACCGGGTCGTTTTTTTGCAGGACAGGCAGGTAACCGCCACGTGGCCCGGGTGCACCCGGACCCGCATGTTTGCCCCGGGCACGAGGTACCGGTAACAGTGGTGGCAGTACCGGCGCCGGAATTCCGTATCGATCCGGACCCGCTCGCGCATCGCGATCTTCCGGGCAATCTCCACGTACCGGTCGCTGTACTCGGGATGCTCGGGAAAGATCCGTTCGGCCTCGCGAAAAAGCACCGCGATACGTTCGCGGGCGAGCGGTTTTCCCGGGGGGATACGGCGTTTGTCCTTCATAGTCGGTAATGCCTGCCCTTGCAGGGATGTCATACTATTGCCGCCCGGGATATTAAAGGGACGCGGACGGCCGGGCCGGGGTGTTTTCGGGCCGCCTGTCCCGCATTACATCCGGACCCTGACGTTCCGGCCCTCGATGGTGAGCCGGTCTTCGCAGAAGAGGCGGACTGCCTCGGGGAGTGCGATGTGCTCCTGGATGAGAATGCGGTTTGCAAGCGTATCCTCGTCGTCGTCGTCCATTACCCGGACGCAGCGCTGGAGGATGATCGGGCCGCCGTCGAGGCTCTCGTCAACGAAGTGCACGGTGCATCCGGCCACCTTGACCCCGTACTCCAGTGCCTGCCGCTGCGCGTGGAGGCCGGTGAAACTGGGAAGCAGCGCCGGGTGGATGTTTACCATCTTCCCGGCATATTCCCGGACAATTGCCGAACCGAGGATCCGCATGTACCCGGCGAGCACCACGAGGTCGGGCTTTGTCTCTTTGAGCGCTGCAAGGAGCGCCTGCTCGTAGCGTTCACGGGTTTCGTACGCACCGTAATCGACGACAACGACCGGGATTTTCGCGGCAGTTGCCCGCTCGATTGCATAGGCTTTCGGGTTATCGGTGACAAGCGCCACGCATTCTGCAGGAATTGCCCCGCGCTCAAGCGCCCCGATGATGGCCT
>JAQWDG010000145.1 GCA_028705545.1 Methanoregula sp.
ATGACCCCGACCGAGTCCTTCGGGTCGAGGCTGCGCACCAGCTGCCCGGCAGCGGTCTTTGCCGCCTCGATGCGTGTTGGCTGGTAATCGCTTGCCTGCATACTGCCCGAGATATCGAGGACGAGGATAACGTTTGTCCCTTCCTTGGTCTGTTCGAGCGGGATGTGGGGATCGGCAAGGCCGATAACCAAAAGACTGATGACCGCGAGCGCTACGATAAAGAGGATGTGTGCCCGTTTCGATTTTCGTGCATCGCCCAGCGCGGATTTCACAAACGCTATTCGGGAAAAGGCAATTGCTTCCTGCTTCTTTTTCCGGGTGATATACCAGTAGACACCGGCAAGCACCGGGAGGAGGAGAAGTGCGAAAAGCCAGGCCGGCTCATAAAACCCGGACATAGCCAGCCCTCCTCTTTGCTACCCCGCCAAAGAACCGTTTCAGCGGTATGTCGTAGGGTTCGTCGGTCAGGAGCGCCGCCTCCGGGATCCGGTTCTTCGCAAAGTCCGAGTGCAGGCGCCGGTCTGCTTCCGTGACGAGCTCGCTGTAACGCTCGCGGAAGACCGGGTCGGAAGTATCGACGGGCACCTGCTCGCCGGTCTCGGGGTCTTCGAGCTCTATTAAGCCCACATCGGGCAGGTCAAGTTCCCGCGGGTCGGCGACCCGGATCGCAAGCACCTCGTGGCGGCGCCGGAGGATCCGGAGCGGCAGGAAAAAGTCCGGGGATGCAAAGTCCGAGAGGATGACAATCGAACACCGGCGCGAGAGGGCGCCGGTAAGGAACCGGGCCGCTGCGGCAAGATCGGTCTTTTGTGAGGCGGCCTTATGGTCGATCATCACGTTGAAGAGGTTAGCCAGGTGCTTTCTCCCGCGTTTGGCCGGGATGAACTTTTCCACTTGGTCCGAGAAGAGCACAAGGCCGATCCGGTCGTTGTTTTTAACCGCTGCAAACGCAAGGCTTGCCGTCACTTCGAGGATCTTTCTCTGTTTCGTGGTATCCGAGCCAAATCCCGAGGAGCCGGAGATATCCACGACAAAGTAGAAGGTCTGGTCGCGCTCCTCGGTGAACTCCTTGATGAACGGGCGGCTGTAGCGTGCCGTCACCTTCCAGTCGATCGAACGGACATCGTCACCGGGCACGTACTCGCGTATCTCGGAGAACTCGATGCCCTGCCCTTTAAAGACCGAGTGGTGCGGACCGGACTGGAGCCCTTCGACAAGGATGCCGGTTGCAAGATCGATCTTTTTGAGCTGACGAATCAGTTCGGCACGGTCGTCCATTCTTCTTCCCCCGCCCAAAAACCGCTTGTTTCGGACAGGAAAATTGCCCTGCCCGACATCTGCACTGCCTGGGTCATGGCGGTCACGGCACCTTGACGACACCGAGGATGCGGTCGATGATCCGGTCAGTGGTTACCCCGTCCGCCTCCCCTTCGTAGGTGAGGAGGATGCGGTGCCGCATCACATCGTGGGCAACGGCCTTGACATCCTCGGGGATCACGTAGCCGCGGCCGGCGAGCAGCGCATGGGCCTTGCCGCCAAGCACTAAAAAGATCGTGGCACGGGGCGAGGCACCGAGTGCTATGTACTTTGCTTCCTCGATCCCGTAGGTATCGGGGTGACGGGTAGCGTCCACGAGCTCGCAGGCGTACTTCTTGATCGCAGCATCGGCGTACACCTTCTGGGTGAAGGCCTGAATCTCGAGGATTTTTTCTTTTGTCACGACCTTTCTCGGGGTTATCGTGGTCCCTTCCGTGAACCGGTCGAGAACGGTGACCTCGTCGTTCTTCTCCGGGTAGGTCATGAGCACCTTGAACATGAACCGGTCCACCTGTGCCTCGGGCAGGGGATACGTCCCCTCGGACTCGATCGGGTTCTCGGTTGCAAGCACAAAGAACGGTTTCGGGAGCGCATGGGTCTCACCCTGGATGGTCACCTGCCGCTCCTGCATGGCTTCAAGAAGGGCGGACTGCACCTTGGGCGGCGCCCGGTTGATCTCATCGGCGAGCACGAAGTGGGCAAAGACCGGCCCTTTGATCGTGGAAAACGTGGAGTCCTTCTGGTTGTAGATCTTTGTACCCATGATATCGGCAGGCAGCAGATCGGGGGTGAACTGGATCCGCACGAAGCTGCAGTCAATACACTGCGAGAGGGTCTTGATCGTGAGCGTCTTTGCAATGCCCGGTACCCCTTCGAGGAGCACGTGGCCGTCGGCACAGAGTCCGATCAAAAGACGGTCTATCACATCACGCTGGCCGACAATAACGGTCTTCATCTCACTGCGGAGCTGGTCTAATACCTCAGCATAACCCTTTGCCTGGCTAGTCAGGCTGCTTATTTCGGCATTCATGTATATACCTCGCGGCGGGGTGCAGGACAGGTGAAATTGTCCTGCCGCACTGCTTTTCTGGAACGGTATCGGGGTGTTTGTTCCGGCTGCATTTGTGCCGGGGGACAAAAGGGAATTTTCTCCCAATCCGCTGCCCCTTCCATTCCGGTTTCCGCCTATTGTATGATCCCGGGATATCTGGAGGATGGTTTAAATGCTTTCCTTGGGGCAGCTGGTGCAGGATAAATGCTTTCCGGGAAAATGCGTGCAGGGGCGCAAATATCCTGCCATAATTATCTCTGTGCCCGGATAGACGGCCGGTGCACTTACCGGCCGAACAGGCCGGCCCCCGCAGGAGATCCTTCCTGCCCGACAGCGAGGAATGAGGTGGTGGTGCTGAAGGATATGGCACAAGCCCGGGCCGTTGGTGGACCACTGCCACTTACTGACGGGAAACGGTGCCGGTCCCGGGGCATATATGTATTTTTTGGACACCACATGGTGCAAAGATCATTCGCGGTCGGGTAACCAGTGCATACGTACGATCTGGCCAGTTTACCGACATGGTGCACATATATATCAAAACACTCATTAGGTGCACCACCAAACAGTAGAGGCATGGTGCGGTACTCGGTATCGATGGACGATGCCCTGACGGAGAAGATCGACAGGGCCTGCGAACAGAAAAAGATCTCCCGGTCCGACTGGATCGCGGATGCATGCACCAGCCAGCTCAGCAGCAGTGGTGCAGCGACTCTTGCCTGTATGGGACAAACCGATGGCAAGACAGAACCCAACATGACCGACTACGATGAGACGTACCGGGACTTCCACATCGATGTCCCCGAGTACTTCAACTTCGGTTTCGACGTGATCGATGCCTGGGCCAAAAAGGACCGGAACAAGCTTGCCATGATCTGGACCAACCAGAAGGGCGTGGAGAAGAAGTTCACGTTCTGGGACCTGATGCGGAGCTCAAACCAGGTCGTGAACATGCTCATCAAGTACGGCATCAACAAGGGCGACCGGGTTATGATCATGCTCCCGCGGGTCCCCGAGTGGTGGATCGCAACGATTGCCCTTATCAAGCGTGGGGCGGTCTACTGCCCGGCGCCGACGATGCTCACCGAGCACGACCTGAAATACCGGATTAATGCCGCAGAGATCAAGATGGTGATCACTTCGATGGACCAGGCAGACAAGATCGACGCCATCGCAAAGGACTGCCCGTCCCTGACCTGCCGGTTTTTAATCGACGGGAAACGCGAGCACTGGATCAGTTACCCGGTCGAGCTCGACTACCCGGCACCGGTCTCGGCAAAACTGGTCAACCTTCCCGGCATGAAAAAGACCAAAGCCACCGACCCGATGGTGATCTTCTTTACCTCGGGCACCACGGGCGAGGCAAAGATGGTGCTCCATTCCCAGAGCTATGCGCTCGGCCACATTGTCACCTCCCGGTTCTGGCACGATGTCCACGAGAACGACCTCCACTTCACCTTCTCCGACACCGGGTGGGCAAAGAGCGCGTGGGGCAAACTCTACGGCCCGTGGCTCCAGGGCGCGGCGATCTTCGTGTACGATATCCGCGGCCGGTTCAATGCAACCGAACTTCTGCCACTTATCGAGCGGTACGGGATCTCGACCTTCTGCTGCCCGCCCACGATCTACCGGATGCTGATCCTCGCGGATCTCGACAAGTTCGACTTTACCGAGCTCCGGCACTGCGTGAGCGCCGGCGAGCCGCTCAATCCCGAGGTCATCAAGGCATGGAAGGATGCAACGGGGCTGACCATCTACGAGGGGTACGGCCAGACCGAGATGGTGCTCTCGATCGGCACGTTCCCCTGCATGAAGCCCAAGTTCGGGTCGATGGGCAAGCCCTCGCCCGGCTGGGTGATAGAGCTCCACGACGAGAACGGGAAACCGGTCGGCATCCACGAGGAAGGAAGGATTGCGATAAAGTGCGACCCGAAGCCGGTCGGGATGTTTGTGGAGTATCTCAACAACCCCGAGGAGAACAAGAAGTCGTTTGTCGATGGCTGGTACTACACGGGCGACAAGGCATACCGGGACGAGGACGGCTATTACTGGTTCATCGGACGCGACGACGACGTGATCAAGGCGTCGGGCTACCGGATCGGTCCTTTCGAGGTCGAGAGTGCGTTAATCGAGCACCCGGCCGTGCAGGAGGCTGCGGTCGTGGGAACGCCCGACGATATCCGGGGCATGATCGTGAAGGCGTTCGTGATCTTAAAGTCTGGTGTCCAGCCCTCGGATGCGCTCGTCAAGGAACTCCAGAACCACGTAAAGAGGGTAACGGCGCCGTACAAGTACCCGCGGGCAATCGAGTTCGTGGACTCGCTTCCGAAGACCATCTCGGGGAAGATCCGGCGCATCGAGCTCCGCGAGCAGGAAATGAAAAAATACATGAACGGGCAGAAGCACTAACCGCCCGTGCCTGCCAGGCGGCCTAATCTGTCGGACCCGCCCGCACTCCATATTTTCCCAAACCCCATATTTTCCCGCACCTTTATTACACCGTGCACATAATCTATTAAGGCGCAATTCATCAGGCGCGAGGGTAGCCAAGCCAGGTCAACGGCGCCAGGTTCAGGGCCTGGTCTCGCAGGAGTTCTTGGGTTCGAATCCCATCCCTCGCAT
>JAQWDG010000146.1 GCA_028705545.1 Methanoregula sp.
CCACGATCGTTCCGATCTCAATCAGTTCGTCGCCAATAACTTCAAGGGTGCGGATGGTTGTATCATCTCCCCGCTCGGCGGGGATCAGATCATTAAGATCGGTGCGGCCGATCTGCTGCATCCGGGTGTGGAACCGGGTGATGGTTGCCTGTAACGCATCGTTGCGCCGATCGTGTTCGGCCATCAGCCGGTCGACAAACTCGTTCGGCGCCTCACACCCGACCACCGGCGAGATCGTCGTATCGACCATGACGTTGTCGGTCGGTTTGATGTATCCATACTCTTCCAGATCGTCGATGAACCACTCGGCTTCATCGATCGCATCCTCTTTGCTGTTTGCTTTGACCAATACGCAGACGTTATACATGTTCTCTCCTCCTGGTGACATCTATCACAGAACTGTGGTCCCACATGATAGTGTCACCGGGATCGTTCAACCGTTCGATTGCCCGGTTAACGGCCGTATCTTCATCAAGTGCTTCGATAACGAGCGTCCGTTCAACGGTTACTTCGTACATCTCACCGCCTCCCGACCACAAATTTCGATCTCGTCTCGATCTCATCGAGAGGTATCCGTTTCGGCAACCCCAGTTCGGCGATCAGATCCTCGGCGGTCACGCCGACCCGGTCATCGTTGACGCCGTGAACGCAGAGCAGATATTGATTGTCCTGCGGCACCACCCGGACCTCATCGAACAGGTTTGTGCGACGAGCGAGATCAGCGCATATGGTGGCGTTCGCCTTACTGGAATACTCGTCGAAGATATAAAACGTCTTCCCATCAAGGCTGATGGGACGCAGCGATTTTGTTGCCATAATAAAAAGGTTACGCGGGGATCTCGGCCGAGATCTCCCGATACTTGGTCTCATCGAACTCTTCAATCCGTGCCATCAGGTCGCGGCTGACCCGGATCACCTGTGACGTCGGGATACTGTCCCCGTCTTCCCGTACGACGATCTTGAGACCATCGGCGGTCTCAGAGATATCCAGCTGGATATCTCCGGTGGCCACCGCAACACTGTTCTTTGCCAGTGGCATAACGCGAAGCGGCTGCATCAGTTGCCATCCTCGCCGTGGATGCCGAGGATGTCGGGGACCTGCACAAGGTTCGCGACGCCGGCTACGATCTGGTCGGGATCGACCAGACACTCATTGAATTCCATCTCACTCATCCTCCTCAACGAACTCGTCATCGATAAAGAAATCGAAGTCGTCGTCGCTGGTATCAGCCTTTGGCTGATAGGTCATCTTCTCAACGTTCGCAACAATTCTGTCAAAGTCTGGAACAAATTTTTTCATTCGTCATCCTCCGGGTGGTCGAGTTCGTGGTCGTCATCGGTGACATGGTTACACATCTCGCTGATGTTGGCATAGAGTTTCAAAAAACTGGCCGTGTACTGAACCATATGGGTTTCCTCACACTGTTACGTTATCAAGTCCGGGTGTATGTACGTTGTCACATACGCATCACCTTACAATGTCGCGTTCACATTGGTGCCGTCCGACGGCGGAAGTTCGGATTGCCGGAGGACCACCACGTAGTAGACGTCGGCAAACCGTTGAGAGAACCGTTCGTATTCGTCGTCCGTCTCACAGACAATGATGATTCGTTCGTCTCCGTTCGGTCCGTCGCGTTCTTCATCATCTTCAATTGAAGCGCTGACCAGTTGCGGCGCACACGTCGATACTGTGTATTCGCGTTCGTCCGGCGGGTCTTGTTCCCACATCTCCACGAAAAACACAATATCGTCGTCGTTCTTCAGATCCAGTTCGTAGGTTTCCTTGCGTTTGACGTCATAGAAAAACGTCGTGAGCACTTTTGTCATGGTATCACGTCGCGATGACCGATTTGTAGGGTTTCTTCGGGTATCAATCTTTCGCCTCGCCGGATGTCGTTACATATGTCACCTCTCACTCCGTCTCCACGAACTTTTTCATTGTAGCGGGATACCGGCGCATGAGCCGGTCGATTTCGATGTCCGACAAATTCGCCAACCCGTCATCACCCAGAAACGATTCCAATGTTTCGTCAGAAACACACGGCACGCTCTCTTCACCATCCCAGACGATCAGGTTGCCGGTCGATTCAATGCCGAGAATTTCGTTGTTGTCCGGCAGCATGCTGAGATCCATGTCCACCGTGACGACACTGTCGTCACTGACGGTCTTCCAGTACGCCCAACCGTATTTCAGGCTGATCCGTTCCGGAATGGAGGATATGATATCGAAGAGCGTGCAGAAATCACCGGTCAGAGCGGCGTATTTCATCCCGTCTTCGGTCTGTACAAACTCGGCCGTCGCTTCCCGGATCGCCATGATCAGGTCGATATCCGTGAAATGGTTCGCGGCCAACACGACGTCAACCGAACATGCTTCGGCGTCATTGCCAATCGTGACAATAATCATCTCTTTCATGGTGTAACACCGTTTGTCATACAATTATTCTTGATCTGTGCATACCGGGCATCTTCGTTTCCCCAATGTTCTTTGACCAGTTCGTTGACCACGATGTTGTCCTGAGTGTAACACCGGAGACAGGTGGCGCACGAACCGCTGCAATTGATCTCTCTGGCGTGTTCCAGGATATAATCGACGGTATACACATTAAAGATGCCGTTAAACCCGGTCGGGATGCGGGTCGCGATTTCGTCGGACGGGTTGACCGGCATGGTGGAGTACATTAACCGCATGTTGTCCGGTACCAGATCGATAAGCGGCTCGACGATGTCGAGTCGTTTGGTCCACATCGTTGCCTTGATGTCAGGATACAATTCGGCAATTTTACAGAAATTTTTAAACGACATGTCGTTGATCAACTCGCCGTAGGCGAGGAACCGAACAAACTGGCCGGCCTTAAAGGCATTTTTCTTGAAATCACGTTCCGTCACCTCTCGGGTCGACATGATCCGGGCGTTCTGGGTATACGGGGGAACCGTGTTCTGCCGGAACGTCGAGGCGTATCGGCGAGCGTAACAGATGCTGCACGTCGTCCGATCGACTTTCGACCATTCGTTACAGAATTCGTTGCTGAGCGGGTTGAACGAGATCGCTGAGATCCGGGCCATCTTGCCCGACATGTTTTCGCTGACACAGATGTTGGCTTTCATGGTACATCACCGATAGTGTTTAGTCAATTGCAGAAGGGTTGAAGAATTTCTTGGTCAATTTGAGTTTTGCCGCGACTCGGACAATCAAATCGCGTTCCTCGCGTGCGACTTTGTTGACATCAACCTTCGACAGGAGCGTGTCGATCGACGACGATCCCCGGTGTTCGCGATACGAACATGCGAGAGCACGGGCAACGACATCGATCTCGTCCTGCGTCAACGTGAATGTGGTGGTTTTCGGTAATGCGTTAACGTTCACAACACTCTCAACGTGCTCCTCCCGCCAGGAGCCGCCGTAGCCGGCGATACTGGCGTGGTTGGCATGGTCGATGGCCCGTTCCTGTGCGGAATGGGCGTTATACGCATCTTTGAAATGGTAGGTTCGTTTCAAGGTTACAGCAAAGTCTGGCATGATCCTTCCGACTTACATGGTGTGCCGAGAGTTCTGGGTTCTGAGGGCGTTCAAAGAAAACAGCAAGGAGTCCCCCGGTTTTAACCGGTGGTAGTTGACATCTCACTCCTCGATCATTCCGGCGCGATATCCGTGATTGTAAACGGTTCCGGTATCTTCTCCATCATATCGGGACTCTCTAACACCCAGTTTAAAATCTCGATCTGTGCCCGAAGTTCCCGAATACGTACCGAATCAAACAACCCTGATTTGATGACTGTTATGTTCGCGAGATCACGTTGTAGTTCATTGATCCGGTCCCGGATCTCCTGTTCAGTCCGCATCAGTCACCTCGTTTGAGGAAATTTGTTTATCTCGCCGAGAGTCTGTATCCAGATGGCGCCACACACCGTGCAGCGGAAGAACGCTTCGAGCATATTACTCTGGTTGTGTTCAGCCATCAGCATGAACTCAAATGCATGGTCGCATACGCCGCTGCAATTTTCGTCCGGCAGATAGATCTCATAACACGTTTTGTAGCCAGCCGCTGACCGACACTGCACGACTGCATCGTCAACGAGTTCTTCGTCGCCGGCAAACGCGGGGGCGGGAGCGTTCAGCACGCAGTTGTGCCGGGACACCACCATGTTGCACTTCGTGCACTGATAATATCCTTCACATACCCCCTGTTGTTTGGTTTTGAGCGTATAGGATGCGCCGAGCCAGATCCAGGTATGGTCGCAATCGACCGGCAAACCGGCGCGAACAACAGTAAACGGGATGTTATTAACATCCCGCACTTTGCTGCCGATATCTGGGCGGAATATCAGGCCCCTCGCTTCGCAATTGTCACCATGACCGGGACCAGATACGTCCATCCGTCATCATCGTTGTTTTCGGCCGGGTGAACGGTAATTGTCACCTGTCGTCCGGTGAACTTCTCCGTCAACGCATGCTGCAGTTTGGTAACAACCGATCTGGCGATGGTCGGTTGATTCGTCATCACCGTCGCCTTGAACGTCGACGGTTCAACGAGATCAAACTGGTGTGCGGCGATGACCGTATACGAGTCAGGCACATGTGTCCGGAACAGGTCCTGGATCGCCTGATGATACCACGCCACCTCTTCGTCCCGATCAACCTGTCGTTCGAACGCTGACATATCAAACCGGGCAATCTCCGCCAGCGGCACCGTTTTGATCAGTTGACAGTTGAAATAGCCACTGTCACCGGTCGCAACCGCGGTGTAATACCGGTTCCACTGCGGCGTTTTCTGGAACCCCCGATAGATCTCCAGCACGTTGGTATCGAGATTGATCACGTATCCCCATTCGCAGAACAGGCTGTCCTGCAGAAACGAAACATTGTCGATCATATACCGCAACCCGCCTTTGTACGCGTTCAGGTTCCCCTGCGCTTCGCGCAGCAGGTTATACCAGTTGTCGGGTCGTTGAGTGTTGACCGATAGATTGGTGAACGATTTACATGCCT
>JAQWDG010000147.1 GCA_028705545.1 Methanoregula sp.
TCGCTCGATGCCTTAAAGACGATGGCAAACGGGCAGGCAACAAAGATTATCTTCCCCTTCGAGGTCTCGCAGCTCATCCGGCAGGGTGCAAAATTCCTTGGCGCCGATGAAGAGACCACTGAGGATATTGCAGGCAGGCCGGTCATGGACGACAGCATCCTTGGCGATATCCCCAAGCAGGAGGCTGTCGATGCAATCCTCAAGGAGATCCAGGATGCAGTCCCGAAGGTTTCCGAAGAAGAACTAAAAGACACGAGCAAGCGCCGGTTGCCGATAGAGAAAACCGGTAACGATGAGCCCGCAACCTGATAGGGGAGAACCAACTCTTCCTTTTTATGGGCAGCTTTTTTGCTGGCAGCGTTTCCACAGGTGCGAATTCAGTCCATGAAACCAGTACTTCTCTGCATCATCCAATCATTTAGGGAACAAGACCGCCCTGTCCTGAGACATACGGTCCCGCCCCTCAATCCAGGGCCAAAACGGGCTTATTTTCCCATCAGGGTCCAGTGGTGAACACAAGAAAAGAACCATTTTGTCCACCATGAAAATTATCCGCATGATTTGCGGGGAAAATCCAAAACCGGTCAAATTGCGGGGAGTTGTATTTTCCCTTTAGCGGTGTTCTATAGGGGGTGTTTTTTGGCCGGACATAGTATCGTCTGGTGCCCAATCGGGTTCCCAAAGCCTGTTATGGGCCAGAATTCAGGTTGGAGGTATGCAGGAAAATATGGATGTATTAATCCATTCTGGAAATAGTGAAGTACAGGAAACGATTTGATTTAAAAGATGTCCCGGTTCATTTCGGTTCATTCTGGAGACAGGTCCTCCTGTAGCAGGTCACAGGGAGAGAAGCCCCATACCCTGCCCAGACGCACGTGAACGGATAACCGGGAAATATATACCCTTCAATCCATAATCAGTACCGTTGTTTTCATGAAGGGGGTCTCATGGATATCCGTAGCCTGAAGAATAACCCGCGTATCCGGGTCGGAATAATCCTCTTTATTTTCATGGCGGTTGCGTTTCTGCTCCGCATGATCCCTGCGTTTTTTATCGGGAATGCCGGGTATCTCCCTACCTATGATACCGACGGCTGGTACTCCCTGCGGCAGATCGAAGTAATGGTCCATCATTTCCCCCAGTACAACTGGTTTGACCCGATGACCGCATACCCGACCGGCAAATTCATCGACTGGGGTCCCCTTTATCCCTTCGTTGCAGCAATTCTCTGCCTGCTTTTTGGGGCGTCATCGCAGGCATCCATTGTCGCGGTATCCGGAGTTGTCTCTCCCCTGCTGGCAGCGCTCATGGTTCTGGTTGTATATTACCTGGGAAAGACGATAGGGGACTGGCAGACCGGCCTCGTTGCCGCGGGCCTTGCCGCAGTAATATCCTACCATTATTTCTTCCTCTCGTCATACGGTCTGATCGGCCACCATATCGCAGAAGCATTTTTCAGCACGCTCTTTCTGCTTCTTTACCTTGCCGCCATCGTATATTTCCGGACCCGTGAATGGGATCCCCATAACCTCCGGACCATATATATGCCCTGTCTCATTGCAGCCTCTGCAGGGATCTGCCTGTTCTGCGGACTTCTTGCATCGCCGACCGTGATCCTGGTGCTGGTAGTGATCGGGTTTTACACGCTCGTGCAGTGTATCCTGGATCAATGGGCTGGCCGTTCCCCCACCGATCTTCTCATAACAAACGGGATCTTCCTTTCGATCTCGGCAGCGCTGCTCGTCTGTTTCGGGTTCCACACGACAGGGATATCGATCACCCAGTATTCGCCCGGTTTAGTTTATATCCATCTGGCACTGCTGGCTGAGACCCTTGTTCTCTTTCTCCTCTCGCGTGTATTTTACGGAAAAAACGTGCCGTACCTGGGTAGCCTTGTCGTCCTGGGTATTGCCGGCAGTGCTGCTGTCATCGCATACCCGCCATTTACCGGCATCGGTGCGCAGGCCTTTGGTCTCTTCTTTAATTCCATGACCTATTCAGTTGGAGTTGTCGAAACCCTCCCGCTTACCCTTCCTGCCGCATGGGACTATTTCGGGCTTACAATAATTCTTGCTGCGGGAGGTTTTGCCGTTCTCGTGGTGGCTCTTTTCCACAAACCGCGTACAGAACAGGTCTTTTTTTTGCTCTGGTCCATCGTCATGGTTATCCTGACTGTCAGATACCAGCGGTTTGACTATTACAGTACGGTAAATATCGTGCTTTTAAGCGCCATCTGTATTACCGGGTGTTTCCAATGGCAGGATGCCGGGCTCCGTACAAAAATTGCATCGCTTCTTTCCTGTGTCATTCCTCTCTCCACCAAAGGGCCTGATACCAGCGGGGAAAAAGAAGATGTACCGACTGTATCCCGACAGAAGGGAAAGAAAAAGAAGACAGCGGGCCAGAATGCACGGACAACGGATCTGCAAAAGATATTCTGCCTGGCAGCGGTTCTTCTCATTACGATCGTACTCATCGGAATTTCCGTTTACAAGGATATTGATCTCGGCATAAAAACCCCGGAGCATGAGTTGTCAGCGGACTGGGTTGAATCGGCAACCTGGCTAGAGAATAATACCCCTTCAACGGGAGTCGATTATTTCGGGGAATATCATTCTCCCGGTTATATCTATCCCGACAGTTCTTATGGGGTCATGGCATCGTGGGACAGCGGTCACTGGATCACGTTCTTTGGCCACCGGATCCCGATCACTAATCCGTTCCAGGATAACCTTGCCGGCAGTAACGGTGCTGCCGCGTATTTCCTCGCGCAGAACGAATCCGATGCCGACACCATCCTTGCCGGGCTCGGTGGGCGTTATGTGATTGTCGATTCAAACCTTGCGGTAACCACCTTCACCAACCTTGTTCCGTGGGCAACCGGATCGACCGATATCTCCCCTTACATTTCGTGGTTTGTGATGCCTGAGCCGGACAACGCAAAAGTCCTGGAAAAAGTCCATCGGTACAATAACGGCTATTTCCAGACCACGGCGGCCCGGCTCTACAATTTCGACGGCTCCCTGACAGTACCGGGAAAGGCCGAATACCTCCAGTACACTATCCGGCAGGTACCGGCCGCCGGTGAATCTGCCGGTGATGTGAACGGGTATGCACGGGTGATCTCCGGTGACGAGATTGTCGATATTTCCCAAGGTACCGCTAATATCACGCTCATTCCGGAAAGCGGGACGTTGTCTGCATCGAGCTATGCAGATCTCTATTCGAGTCACTCCAATGAGCCCGTTGAGACTGTCCCCGCACTGCACCATTACCGGCTCGTCCATGAATCCCCGGACAACGCAACGGTGACGCCATTCCCGGAATCAAAAGGCGAAACGCTCGACGGAATAAAAACCGTAAAGATCTTTGAATCGGTCAAAGGCGCACAGATCGCCGGCGAGGGAATTATCGAAGTACCGATAACGACAAATACCGGCCGGATATTTGTGTACCGGCAGGCAAGCGAGAATGGGACGTTCACGGTGCCCTATGCGACATCAGGTTCACCGTACGAGGTCCGTGCAACCGGGCCGTATCATATTATCGGGACATCAGGGTACATTAACGTGACAGAAAACGATGTGACGCAGGGCAACCGGGTCCAGGTATAACGTATTTTTTATCTCGTGAAATTGTGGATACCCCCACAAATAACGAAAAATTGACTCATATATCATTAACCTTCAATGGGGATCTGACCTAAAGCAGGAGTCTTGATACCTGCATACCCTGTGGGAGGAAATGCTAAAAAATAACAGATGCTCGATCGCCACTTCACAGTAAATTAATAGAGGATCAGTTCAAGCCCGTCAATTTCCCGGTAATGCTTGTCACGGGTGATGAGTGGTTCATGGTGACGGAGTGCAATGGCAGTGATCAACTCATCGAACGTGGATATGTGACGCCCGGTCCCGGTGAGATTGCTCGCGAGTTCTGCATAGATCCGTGCTGCTTCTGCATCGAATGGAACAATAGGAAAAAAATCAAGGAACTTTTCTGAGATCTCATAAAAATCCCGCTTTCGGGATAATTTTGCCCCATACAGGAATTCAGCACTACTGACTGCCGTGGTTTTGAGATCCGGGTACTGTAAGACGATCTGCTCCGCTCTGGGTTCACCTTTGATGAGATCGATAAGAAAACAGGTATCCACCAGGGTCACAAGGATACCTTCCGGGGTTTTATCCGGTCAAGATCGCTCTTTGCCGAGGTTACTGCATCGGCTATTTCCAACCGGATTTCAGGATCAATTGTCTTTAAAAAATCCCCGACATTTTTTTTCTCTTCGCCGGTTATACGAAGTATCACATCTGAATAACTTTCGCCGGATCGTTTGTTTCTGGTGAGGGCAATATACGCTGATTCCCGAATATTGATTGTCTTTGTCACCATGCCGGATAATTGTGTATACACGTATTAAAAATCTTCGGGTTTCTGATCGATGCTTTTTTTACCCGCACCGATTACCAACCGGTAGTACTCCTCACTCTCCGCCGCGATACGATCCCAAGCGAACGCTGCTGCCGTAGCGATACATTCATCGCGCATTTTCTCATAACGCACGAGGGCTTCGCGGATCTTGTCTGCAAGATCCTCTGCAGAAAGGGACGAGAGAAACCCGGTTTTCTCCGTGATGAGTTCGCGGACAGCATTTGCCGGGTGATCCACGGTAACCACCGGGACCCCGCAGGCCAGCGCTTCGAGCGCAGTGATCCCAAACCCCTCCCGGGTGGAGGGAAGGACAAACACCTTTGCCGCTTTCATCTGCGCGACAAGATCTTCGTGCCGGGGGAAAAAATTCATGATCCGGACAGAGCCTTCCATCCCCTTTTCCCGGATACGTGCCCGAAGAGATTCCTCCTCGGGCCCTTCCCCGATTATGAGCAGCGAAAGCTCCGGGTGATCTTTTAAGAGAATCCTGAACGAATCGATGAGAAGGTCTGCATGCTTTTCCCTGATCAAACGGCCGGCAAAAAGGAGATCGGA
>JAQWDG010000148.1 GCA_028705545.1 Methanoregula sp.
CAACAGCAGTCACCACTACGCCACAGACCACAGTTACGACACCCGTCGCAACTACAACCCCCGCCAAGACCCCGACACAGCCGGGCTTTGGTGCACTGGTTGCCCTGATTGGTCTCGGTGCAGTTGCACTCCTTGTCGTGCGCAAGCACTGAACTAAAATCTAAATTTTTCTTTTTTTACATCCGTTCTCTTGTAACTTCTGCAATTATTGTCAATGAGTACGTCACTAACGTTTGGCCAGTTTTACATTCGGACGTTTTTTTAGTCGGAAGATCCATATCCTCACTATAACGCCGGGTTTTTCCCGGGAAATGGTGTCTCTTTATGAAATTCAAAATTAAGATTCTCGACATTGCAACGCGCCGTGGAGTGCTGCTTAACCGTGTCGATGCCCGGAACATCGGTGTGCTGGATGGCGACCGGGTCCAGGTGATCAACCCGAAAAACGGGATTGCTACAACCGCCGTCGTAACGACAACATCTACGCTTGCCGGGCAGGGGAATGCCGGGATATACCGGAGTACAAACGAACGTCTATCCCTTGCGGAAGACGAGGAAGTAGAAATCCGGGAAGCCGATCGTCCGGCATCGCTTGATTTTATCAAGAAGAAGATGGACGGGGGGAGGCTCACAAAAGACGAGACCCTGACGATCATAAAGGACGTGGTCAACGACGATATCTCTTCAGCGGAACTGACTGCATTTATCACGGCATCTTATATCAACCCGCTCGATATGGACGAGGTGGAGCACCTGACCCGTGCCATGGTGGAGACCGGGGAGCAGATCAAGTTTGCCTCACGGCCCATTGTTGACAAGCATTCGATTGGCGGTGTACCGGGCAACAAGATCTCCCTTGTAGTAGTCCCTATTATTGCTGCAAGCGGGCTTAAGATCCCCAAAACCAGCTCCCGCGCCATCACCGGCGCCGGTGGGACTGCCGACCTCATGGAAGTTCTTGCAAACGTCGAGTTCTCCGCCCGCGAAGTCCAGGAGATGACAGAAAAAGTCGGGGGTACCATTGTCTGGGGCGGGGCGACGAATATCGCCCCGGCAGACGACCGCATCATTCTCCAGGAGTACCCCTTCAAGATCGATGCCCGTGGGCAGATGCTCGCGAGTGTCATGGCAAAAAAATTTGCCGTTGGCGCAAACCTGGTGGTCATCGACATCCCGGTGGGCAGCCATACTAAGGTTGCTACTATGCAGGAAGGCAGGAAACTGGCCCGCGAGTTCATCGAACTCGGCGATCGCCTGGGTATGAAAGTCGAATGCGCCCTGACCTACGGGGATATCCCGGTCGGGCACAGCATCGGGCCAAACCTCGAAGTCAGGGAAGCTCTCCGCGTGCTGGAAGGTGCATCCGAGCCCAATTCGTTTATCCAGAAGAGCGTATCGCTTGCCGGGATTGCCCTTGAAATGTCCGGTAAGGCGGCGCGGGGATCCGGCGCCCAGATGGCACAGGATATCCTTTCTAGGGGCAAGGCACTGGAGAAGTTCCGGCAGATCATTGAGATCCAGGGTGGCGACCCCAATGTCAAATCAGAGGATATCGTACCCGGGGAGCATCAGTTCGTGATAAATTCTCCTGCATCCGGCTATGTCATTGAGATGAATAACACCTCTCTTATCACGCTCGCACGGATGGCAGGTGCTCCCCACGACCGCGGAGCGGGGATCCTTCTCCACGCAAAGAAAGGAACACTTCTCAAGGCCGGTGAACCCCTCTTTACGATCTATGCGGACCGGGAGTGGAGGCTCCAGAAGGCAATTGAGGAAGGTCGCCACCTTATGCCGGTGATTGTCGAGGGGATGCTTCTCGACCGGGTGCCCTCCCTCTCGGAAACGTAAGAAAAGGGCAGTAATGAGGAACCGATGGGATAAAATACGAGCAGGAAGGGATATTTTAGTATGTATCATCATCGATTTCGTTTCCTTTTTGTGCTGCTATGCCTTGTCGTGCTCTGCGGTGCAGTACAGGCAACGAACCTGCTGATCACGGTGCAGGACAGTATCGACAACACTACTGTTTCCCATGCCACCGTATACCTGAGCGGTGCAAACGTCGGTATGACCAATACCGCCGGCCAGTTCCTGCTCCAGTCCGGCCAGGGCGATCTCTCCTTGCGCATCTCCATGGACGGTTATGACGACTGGTCAAAGACCGTCAGTGGTAATGTTACGTCCCTTTCCGTTACTCTGGTGAGAAGGACCCTAGCCCTCAATGTCCTATTGTACGATTCGAATACGCTCCAGCCGGTTTCCGGGGCGACTCTGGAGTTGGTTTCACAGAATTCCTCGCAGACAAAGACATCAGATTCATCCGGCGCGGCAACATTTGCGACAACCGCCTATACCTATTACGGCCTCAATATATCAGCGTCCAATTACCAGCCCCGCAGCGATTCCATTGAGATGGCTTCGAAAGACCAGGATGTGCAGTACTGGCTGTTGTCGAGCAACCAGTACTCATTTGTCGTAACGGACAAAACCACGCATAAGGCCATACCCGGTGCCAGCATCAGCGTGGATTCTGTTCTCCTGGGGACCACGGATTCCCGGGGGATCCTGACAACCACTCTCAGCAGGGGAAAGTCTCTCTCCATCGAAATTAAAAAAGACGGTTACCAGGAAGTTAACCAGCTCAAGACCATCAGTTCGAGCGAGGCAGTCGATGCTGTCGAACTAACCTCGGTGCCGGTTGGTGCGTTTGTCTTTGTCTATGATATAAACAAACAGCCGGTGAACGGAGCGGAAGTCTCTATCGATAGCGCTGTCGTGGCAACCAGCAATTCATTCGGCCGGGCAACCCTTTCGGGTATGACGCCCGGCAGTTACACGATTGTCGTGAAAAAGAGCGGTTATTCCCCGGTTACCCAGACGATCACGATAGTAAACGAGTCCAGTGAATTCCCGGTGGTGTTGTCCCTCTCTACCGTGAGCCAGACGATCTATGTCCAGGACAGCGACCAGAAGAATATTGGCGGTGCAACCGTCCTCTTAAACGGAGCGTCGGCCGGGACAACGGATACGCGCGGGCAGCTGGATACCCAGCTGGTTTATGGCACACCCTATAATATTACCGTGACTGCCGACGGGTACCGTGCCAAATCCATCCAGCAGACGGTTTCTATCGGGAACACAACATCGCCTCTTACGATCACGCTGGAAAAGAATATTGATCTGGGATTCCTTGCTATGATAGGGCTGGGCATCCTTGTCGTTGTTATCATTGTGATCATCCTTCGGATTGTGGGCAGGAGAGCGGCCCACCACTCCTCGGGAAGACGTGACGAGATCTGATTTTTCCTTTTTTCACGTTATACAGAAACCGTAGAAAGCCGGCTTCTCCGGCCTCTGCAATTATTAAAAAAAGACCAGCGGACCCAGCGGGAATCGAACCCGCGTCCTTGGGTTCGAAGCCCAAGAGGATATCCTCTACCCCATGGATCCTTCCTCCAACGTTTCTCTATCAAAAGATATTAAGTATTCTCTACCGATAGTTTAGTGAATGATTCTCTCTGCCCAGGAGATTGTCCGCAGGATTCATACCGACAGAGTACAGGAAAAACTGGTTATCGAGCCGTACGCTGCGGAATGCCAGCAGCCGGCCTCCTACGATCTCCGTGCAGCTGAGGATATCCGGCTGGTCCGTGGATCCTGTACTCTTGTGCCGAGCAGGGAACGTGTGGAACTGCCGTCCGATGTCGCGGGTACCCTTCGCTGCCGGTCGTCGTTTGGGCGGCGGGGCGTGCTGATGGGAGCGGGTTTTGTCGATCCGGGTTTTCGGGGGCAGCTTACTCTCTGTCTTACCAATATGGGACCAGAGGATATCGAACTGCATGCGTCCGAACGGATCGTCCAGATGATCCTGCACGAAGTACGGAATGGCGGGGAGCGGTATAACGGGCGGTACCAGGACAGCGTTGGCGTAGTGGGGGCAAAAGGACTATGATCCGGACCGAGAGGAAATACATCGAGATCCTGCGCATCTTAAAGGAGCACCGGGAGCCGGTGGGTGCAAAACGGCTCTCCGAACTGATGGCCGACCGGGGTTTTGTGTTGAGCGATCGGGCTGTCCAGTATTATCTCAGTTACCTGGACTCGATGGGGTTTACCGAGAAGATTGGGAACCAGGGCCGGATCCTGACTACGGCCGGACTCCAGGAGACCGACCATGCCCTTGTCGATAACCGTATTGGTTTCATCATCTCAAAACTCGAGCGGCTGGCTTACCGGAGTACCTTCGATCCCGCAACCGGGACCGGCGATGTTGCCTACAACCTCTCTATCGTCCCGGAGGAGAACATCGATAAGGCGCTCGGGGCGTTCGATGCCGTGATAAAGGCCGGGTGCGGTTTTTTCAATTCGTACCGGATCATTGACCGCGATCCCCGGGTACCCTCGGATTGCGTCGGGGTTATCACGCTGTGCAGCATTACGATGGATGGGGTTTTCCAGCGGGACGGGATTCCCGTTGAGATGGCATATGGCGGACGGCTGGAGATTGAAAATGGCGTGCCCCAGGGTTTCCGCGATCTGATCGGATACCGGGGAACCACCATCGACCCGCTGGAACTCTTTATATCCTCGGGACTGACCTCGATTACAGCGTTTACCCAGACAAAGACCGGGATCGCCCTCGCAAATGTTAGGGAGGTTCCCTGTTCTGCCCAGAGCGAGGTTGAACAGACAATAAAGCAGATGAACGATTGCGGTTTTGTTTTCCCGGTGGCGATGGGCAACCAGGTTTATAACCTGCCGGACAACCCGTACCGGTTATCGATTGTCGCATACAGCGGTCTCAACCATATCGGCAGCTGCGTTGAACAGGGTCTCGATATCCACACGGAGATCGGCGCCGGGAATATCTCGCTTTCAAAAGTGATCGATATCAATCGCTGACCCAGGTAATATCGTTGCCCTGTGCGGATGGCTTCCTGGGCTTCTTTTCTTTGGGGTCTGCTGTCCGCGGACTGTC
>JAQWDG010000013.1:0-8807 GCA_028705545.1 Methanoregula sp.
ACCCCCCCACCGTTCCAGTTTCAAAAGGTGCGTTTCGCGTGGAGTGTCCGACGAGCAAGGGGGGGTTCCCACCCCTCCGGTTATGGACAAGGGGGGTGGGGTATTGCATGGTTGGGGTGGGGGTACCCCCCGCACCGCCCGAACCGGATATGCCCCCCACCCCCCTCCCCTCTTTTTTTATATGGGGGGGTGGGGGTGGTCTCCCACTAAAAAAAAACAGACGAACTGCGGGCCGATGGTTCCGGCACATCTTTGGACCGGTTGCCGGGTTTAAAAAAAGTCTCAATCCCGTTGTTGAGGATAAAAAATACTCGGTCACGGATTTAAGAAATTAAAAAAACGGCGGTATTGAAGGGTATTTTTGACACTCCCCCTTCGGTACCGGAGAATAATAAAAGATAGCCCCCTCAGTTTATCCCCGGCTCTTCGTAAACCGGTATGCTCCCTTCGGCACGACAATTTCAAACCGGGCACCTTTGCCCGGTTCCCCGGTCTCATGGATGGTGATACCGGTAAGGGAGAGGATTTCCCGGGAAAGATACAGGCCGAATCCTTTCCTGCGCCCGTATTCCTGATCGAAGATCTTCTCCTTGAGATTTGCCGGGATCCCCGGCCCGTTGTCTTCAAAGAGAAGGACAAGCCCTTCATCCGATTCCCTGCTCGTGAGGAAATATGCCGTTGCCGTCTCTGCATGCTCGACGATATTTTCTGCCAAAGCAAAGAAGACATTTTCAAACATCGGATCGGCATAAATTTCCAGGCCGTCGACTTCCAGCGTGCGCTCCAGCTGCGGGAGATTCATGTGCGATATCCCCAGAAGGAACGACTGCTCGACATTCTGCCAGCTGGGCGGGGAAAGGCCCAGCGCCTGGAAAGATCGCGCAAATTTCAGGGATTCAGACATAGCCTGAAGCACCTGGCCCATCTTTTCCGTGTATGCCGAACGGTTTTCAGAAGAGGCGGCACCGGCCATCTGGAGATAGGCGGAAAGCGAGAAAACCGCAGTCTCCATGTCCTGGATTGAGATGGCATTGAGGACCGTCATCTTCTTTCGCGCAAGAGCCAGCGCTTCCTCGGTTTTTTTCCGTTCATCGAGCTCTTTTTTGAGTTCGCGGGTCTTTTCATCGACCGCACGCCGGAGAGAACGGTTCCAGGCAAAGATGATTATGGCAAGTATGGCAAGAATCGCGATACACGCCAGAAATGCCGTCAGGATCCGGAAATCAATTTCAGCGGGCTGGAGGTGTGTCGAGACCCACCGGTCTACGATCTGGTCGCGTTCGTCAGGAGAAATGCCGGCTATTCCTTTGTTTAGGATCTCCCGGAGTTCCGGTTCGTTGCTCCGGACACCGACCGCGAACTGGAACTGCTGCGGGCTTGGGGGGAGATATTCCCCGGATACCTGGAGATTGGTCAGGCCCTGGTGATCGACAACCCAGCTTGACGATGCAAGGTCGCCGAAATACGCATCGGCCTGTCCGTACGAGACCATTTTCAGGCCGGTCCCGATATTCGGGACGGTGAGCGTATAGATCTTCGGGTATTGTTCTTTTAACAGGATTTCAGAGGTATAATTATCTACGGCAACTACGGTCTTGCCCTCCAGGTCGTTTAAGGTGAGGTTCTGGAAGGAGTCTTTCCGGGTAATGATGACAAGCGGCGGCTGGTAATAGGGGTGGGTATAATTCAGGTAGCTCCCGCGGAGGTCCGAGATATAGACCGCACCGAGCAGATCCGTCTGGTTTGTCTTGATCATCTGGATACAGGAATTCCAGTCGGACCGATGGACAACCGTGATATGCAGGCCGGTTTTTTCCGCTATTAAATTGAGGAAATCCGCACTTATGCCCTGATAGTTGCCCCGGTTGTCAAAATATTCAAACGGGGGGTACTCGGGATCCGGACAGACCGTTATGTCGGGGTGCGCAGAAATCCACTGCTGTTCATCTGCGGTCAGCCGGACTGCCGCTGCTCCTTCCGGGCCGGTATTTCCCGGGATGGCCGGGATAGTATTGAGAAAAACAAAAACCGATACGGCTGCAAGTACGAGAACGATTATTGCAACAAACAGGATAACTGCATTTTTTGAGGGTTTGCCGACCGTCACGCACATCCTCTGTTCTTTACATCTTCCTGTACTTGATTAATGATTCTTTCCATTTTATCGGTAGGGGATGATGCCGGTTAACGGCGTTTTGCGGAGGATTTCCCAAACTGGCCCGCACAGATAAAAGTCCGTGCCGTTTCGTCGTATCCTGCAGGTTTAAGAACAATCCTCGCAAACATGTATAGAAAAAATTACCTGGAGTGAACTATAATGGACTTTGGAAATCTCGGGGGACTCGGCGCTTCGGCGGCCGGTTTCATTGCAACTCCTGAAGGCCAGACCGCAGTCAAGAACTTCCTTGCAACGCCAGACGGTACGGCCCTGCTCAAGAACTTCGCAGCAAGCTCGCAGGGCCAGCAGGTCATCATGAGCCTCCTCCCCTCGATTGTCGATGGCATGAACCTGCCCGAGCCGGTCAAGGCCATGATCAAGAGCGCCGTTCCCGCAAAGCAGTAAACCGGGCCGGCATTTTATCCTTTTATCTTTTTTTTTATTCCGTCTGCCCGACCGGTTACCTTATATTGTTACGGGATAGAATCTGTATCCAGAGCAAAAGGGGGCATCATTATCGAAGATACAATTCCTATTCCGGACGGGCAGGTCGCAAAGAAACAGCTGCACTTCTTCTGGCTTGCGGACTGTTCCGATTCGATGCGCGGAAAGAAGATAGCAACGCTTAACCAGGCAATCCGGGAAGCCCTCCCCGAGATCCAGAAAGCGGTTGCCGCATACCCACAGGTCGATATCCGGATGCGGGCCATCAAATTCTCCGATGACGCTGCATGGCATGTCGGTCCGGACCCGGTTCCCTTATCCGATTTTGTCTGGCCCGAACTCGAAACGAGCGGGCTTACCGCTACGGCAAAGGCGCTCCGCCTGCTTGCGGGTGAACTTTCCATCGAACGCATGCCCCGCCGCGGCCTTCCCCCGGTCTGTATCCTCATTTCTGACGGGTTCTGCACCGATCCGAGAGAGGACTACGATGCGGCCATCGCCGAACTCGGGAAGATCCCGTGGGGGATCAAGGCGGTCCGGCTTTCAATCGCTATTGGCGACGAATCGGATTACAATGCCGCCGAACTCCTCAAGTTCACCAACCAGGACGCAGTCGGCCTTTTAAAAGCGCATTCCCCCGAGGAACTGGTCACCTACATCAAGTGGGCCTCGGTCAGCGCATCGGTAGCCTCGTCACGCGGCAGGAGCCGCGGGGCCCCCGCAGGTGACGAGACCTCGAACGTTGCCCTCGAATCCCCGCCACCGATGATCACGTCCAATACCGACCTGTTCTGAACCGATCATGCCGTTGCCGGAAGAGTTCTCCTGTACCTGCGATACCGGTCTCGGGTGGGCGTTCGGATGCAGCCGGACCGGCGCATCCCATATCCGGGCCGGCAAACCCTGTGAGGATGCCTACGCACTCTGGAGCGGGTCGTCCGGCGCACAACCCTGTATTGCCTGTGCGGTAGCCGACGGCCATGGCGATCCCCGGCACGACCGGAGCCGGACCGGGTCGGCGCTTGCCGTCGACGCTGCGATAAGCGAGATGGTCGCGTTCCACCGCTCGTATGCGGACGGGAACATCCCCCGCCAGCAGTTCCGGGCGGGGTTCAAGGCAGATTTCCCCCGGCGGGTCACCCGGCGCTGGCGCGATCTCGTGTCCCGCGACTACGAACGCTCCGCTCCTGCACCCTCCCCCGGAGAGACCGTACTTCCCGATGCGGTCTATACCCGGTACGGGACAACGCTCCTTACCGCCCTTGTCGTTTACGACACCATCCTTGTCGGCCAGGTGGGCGACGGCGACCTTATCCTCCTGCGGCCCGACGGCACACTCGTATTTCCCCTTCCCCGCGACCCGGTCCCGGTGGGAAACGAGACACACTCACTCTCCGCTTCCGATGCCCACCTGCTCTGGAGGACGGCGACCATCGACCGGGGCGAAGGCGGTGTTCTTCTCATTGCAACCGATGGCATCTCCGACTCGTTTGCCGGATCGGAGAGCGATGAGTTTGCGCTTTTCGTCCACAGCCTTGTCGAGCGGATCCGGACCTACGGGACCGATTCCGTTGCCACGGCAATGAGCGGCTGGCTCGACCGGTACTCGGAGATTGCGAGCGGCGACGACATGACGCTCGTGTATGCGTCCATCAACCCGGAACACCACGAAGAACCAAAAACCGGTTCGCAGGATGGCGGCAGATCCGTCCCCGGTGAGGAGGCCTGGTAAAGCATGTCCCTTGCTGTCGGCACCCGGCTCCATGCCGAACTTTCCGGGACAACCGTTACGGTCATACAGAAGATCGGGGAGGGCACCCAGGGGGAGGTATACCTTGTCGAAAGCCCGCAGGGGCGGCAGGCGCTCAAATGGTACAAGCCCGAGCAGGCAACCCCCGACCAGCGGACGGCGATCTCTTACCTCGTCCGCACCGGCCCGCCGTTCGGGGCCGCGGGAAAACGGTTCATCTGGCCGCTCGATCTCGTTACTGCTGACACGGCAAAGCAGTTCGGGTACCTGATGGCAAAGATCGATACGCAGAAGTATGCCGAACTCGGCGAGGTCTGGGCGCACTTAAAACCGGTTCCGGGCCTTCGTGCACTCTGCGAGATATCGTACGAGCTGGCGAACAGCTACCGCGCCCTCCACCTCTCGGGCCACTGCTACCGGGACATCTCGGCAGGGAACCTGATGTTCGATCCAATGACCGGCGACGTGCTCATCTGCGACAACGACAACGTCGGGGTGAACCGCCAGTCCCGCTGCCAGGTCTGGGGCACGATGGAGTACATGGCCCCGGAGCTCATCCGCGGGGAATGCGATCCTTCGACCGAGACCGATCTCCACGCACTTGCCGTCCTTCTCTTCTATGTCTGGGTCTGGCACCACCCCTTCCATGGCGAGATGGAGTACCGCTACCACTGCTGGGATATCCCGGCCAAAAAACAGGTGTACGGGATCTCGCCGGTCTTTATCTTCGATCCCGAAAACCCGGCAAACCGGCTGCCGGCTGACCCGGACTATGCCCTTGCCGGCAAACGCTGGGCGTTGTGTCCTCCGGCACTCCGGGACATGTTTGCCCGGGCGTTCACCGAGGGACTCTCGCAGCCTGCCCGGAGAGTTACCGAAGGGGAGTGGCAAAACCTGTTTTTGTCCCTCAAAGACAGTCTCGTCTCCTGTCCGCACTGCCGGGCCGAGAACTTTTCCGATGCCGACAGTCGCCCGCTCTCCTGCTGGCACTGCCACCGGGAGATCCCGCCTGCCCCGACGCTTGTTATCCGGCGCCCGGGGGGATCGGTTACGCTTTCCCTCTTTCTCGGGGCACAGCTCCTCTCCCGCCATATCCTGCACCCTAACGGCACGGACGACGGCTCCCGGGTGATCGGCCGCGTCGTCCCCCACCCCACGATTCCCGGGGCGGCGGGGATCCGGAACCTCTCCGGGCAGAACTGGAGCGTAACCTTTCCCGACGGGACAATGGCAGATGTCCCCCCGGGCCGGGCCGTCCCGTTAAACCCGGAAACAACCATAACGGTGGAGGGTGCATGCTGTACCATACAGTCCCCTGTTTTTGGAGCTGAACCATGAACGATACCGCCCGTGCAACGCTTGCCCGGCTTATTGCACGCTACGGCGTCACCGTTGCCCGCGATGCGAACCGCTGCGAGGGCCTGCTCCGCGACACCTGCCCGGACTGCACAAAGGAGATCTTCATCCTCACCAGTGCCGTGCGGCAGCGGGTTCCCGCCGATCTCCTCGCCCCCCGGCAGACACTCCCGCTGCCGCTTGTCCAGGGATTTTTAGTCAAGCGCCTGATGGACGAGTCCGGTTTCTCGGATGATGCAGCGCACTGGGCGGTCGCCAGCTGGTCGGAGGCACTCGGCCTTTCCGATCCTGTGCGTACCGGAAAACCGGCAGAAAAAACGCTCTTGCCCCATCGGGCACCAGCCGGTGTTGTTCCGACAGATCCGGCTCTTCGCGAACAGTGGGCTTTTGATCTTACCGGTGCCCCGACCGCGGTCCGGCTCGGTGCGGTAAAAAACCTGGCAGCAAACCCGGACCCCGAAAATATCCGGCTCCTGGTACGGACGCTGGATAACGATACCGGTGCGGTACGGGCGGCGGCTTTCGATGCGCTGTCGGATCCGGCCCTTGGGGCGGCAGATGCCCTTATCCGGGCTCTGGGGGACCGGTCCGACACTGTTGCCTGGCGGGCAGCACTCGTCCTTGCGGGATTACGGGAACACCGGGCCGTTCCTGCGATTGTTCCCCTGCTTGAGCGGCAGGGAACGGTCCGGGAAGCTGCGGTCTGGGCGCTTGGCGAGATTGGATCCGACGATGCCGCTGTCCCGCTCATGAACCTTTTAAACGATCCCGATCCAAGTATCCGCAGTGCGGCAGAAGATGCACTAAAAAAGATCGGGTCGCCGGAAAAGAGCAGCTAACTTAGCAAAACCCCGCCGCGACAACCTGTTCTTTTTATTCAGGGAGATTTTATGTGCCGGCCCTGCAATACGGTTGTATAACTCTTTACCATTCGGTGCAGGTACGGGAAAGACCGCCCGTTGCAGCAAAATGTGGATATGCATATGAACAAAGGCCCCCTTTCCGAGACCTCGCGTCAGTTCGTGCAGAACCGGTTCACCCGGTACCTGGTGAGCATCGCAGTCGTCCTTTTCCTTGTGCTGCTCCTCGAGATAATCACCCGGGGAAACCACGAGCTCAGTATCACGATAATCGAGCTCGTCAGTATCGCAGTCTCCATCTCGGTCTTTGTCCTTGTCTGGAACAGCAGGAAGATCGCCCCGGATACGTTCCTCCCTGCCATTGGGCTCTCGTGCCTGTTTACCTCGTTTCTGGACGTGCTCTTTACCCTTTCCTATGTCAACCTCCCGCTCCTTCCAAGAACTACGGGGATCATGGTTCCCCAGTTCTGGCTGGCCGCCCGGTGTTTCCAGAGTGTAACGCTCCTTGTGGCAGTGGTGCTTATCGGCAGGTCCCTTACCCGGGATAAAAAATACGATACCCTCATCCTGACCGTCACCTATGCCGGGGTCTGTTCAGCACTCGTTGCGGGTATTTTTGTCTGTCAGAATTTCCCTGCCTGCTTTGACCTGTTTGCCGGACCTTCGCTGTTTAAGACGGCAGCTGAGTTCCTCATCACGGCAGTTTTTATCCTGACTGCCGGGCTCCTCATGACCCGGCACCCGGATATCGATCCCGAGGTCAGGACCTACCTTGAGACAGCCCTGCTCTTCTTTGGCTGGGGCGAACTTGTCTTTGCAATCTCGGGCAATGGCTTTGAGCCCATGAACGTAGTCGGTTTCTTCCTCCGTTTCGTGGCAATCTATTACCTGTACCGTGCGATTGTCACCGTGGGGATTACCCGGCCCTTCGACCTGCTCTTCCGCCAGGTTACAGAACGGGAGCACGATCTTCGCGTAAGCGAGGAACGCTACCGGAAGGTTGTCGAGACGCAGACCGAACTCATCAGCCGTTTTTTACCGGACGGGACCCATATCTTTGTCAACGATGCCTACTGCCGGTTTTTCGGGCTTCCCTGTGACGAGATTCTTGGGAAAAAAGTGCCTGCCCACTGCAAGGTCGAGGACATGGAGAACCTCCATACGATCTTTTCCGGCCTTACTCCCCAGAAGCCGGTGGTGTCGAATACCTGCAAAGTCACCCTGTCCGACGGGTCGGTGCGCTGGGTGGTGTGGAACGACCAGGCTGTTTTCGATTCAAAAGGAAAGATCATCGAATACCAGTCTGTCGGGCGGGACATAACCCGCCTGCATGAAGCCAACATGGCGCTTGAGAAGGCGCACGAAAAGCTTGCCCTTCTCTCCGGCATCACCCGGCACGATATCCTCAACCAGCTGACCGGGTTAAAAGGGCTGATCTACCTTATGCAGAGCTACCCGGAGGATCCTGAAATCCAGAATATGCTGGCAAAAATGCAGAATATTGCCAATGTGATCGAAGACCAGATCACCTTCACCAAGGATTACGAGGAGATGGGAGTGAAGGCCCCGGCATGGCAGAATGTTGCCGCGAATATACAAAGAGCGGTTGCTGCCCTCCCGGTGGGGACTACCCGGGTACTGATCGAGACCGGGGATGTGGAAGTCTTTGCCGATCCGCTTTTTGAGAAGGTGTTCTACAACCTGATCGACAACACGCTGAAGTACGCAGGAAAGGACCTGTCGGTCATCCGGATTATTTCCCGCGAGATCCCCAAAGGCCTGGAAATTATCTACAGCGACGATGGGGAAGGCATTACTCCCGGGGAAAAGGAGAAATTGTTCGGCAAGGGGTTCGGGAAACATACCGGTCTTGGCTTATTCCTTGTCCGGGAGATCCTTGCCATCACCGGTATCCGGATTGCCGAAACCGGGACGTTCGGGAAAGGCGCGGTATTTACCCTTACGGTTCCCCGGGAGGGGTACCGGTTCCCAAAGAAAGAAGCTTAAATACGATTGAACTGTGTTGTGCAGGCATTTTCCTGTTACGCACTAAACCCGGGATCGGTAACTCTTCATCCGGTTCTTTGTCTAAAACCGGATTCCTGTTTTTCGTAATATCCGACCGGTTGTTCCTTTTGTTTTAATGCGGAGACGGGCAAAAATGCATATGGCAAGATTTAAAGCGTTCTATTTTATAAAAAAGCCTGATATCTATGGATAAAAAGTGCTTTTTTCCCGG
>JAQWDG010000013.1:8907-15339 GCA_028705545.1 Methanoregula sp.
CCAACAGACGAGACCTACAATGAATACCTCGATGAATCGCAGGATATGGTAAAAAGCGTTATAATCACACCCGTTTCCCTGACCGGCAAGAGCAGGTGAGTTTTTCACCAGTCCATCCCATCGTTTTCTTTTCTAAAAAAGATCAGGGGGACAGGATCAGGCCGGGCCGGCAGGCTCTTCGCAGGGAGCAATGATTTTTATTAAAAGACGACGCTGGAAAACCTTCTCGAACGCCTTCTTTTCCGCTTCAACGCCCCAGACTTCGAGCTGGCAGTCGTTTTCGGCAATGATGGCAAGGCTTGCCTCGTTCTTATCGGCAGAAACAAATTTCGTGTGCTGCACGAGCCCGGAATGGCTGCGGTCGAGACTCTCCCCGAGCCGGACAAACATGGCGAGCACTAAAACCATCTGCTGCTCGTCTGCGTCGAGGTCCGGGACATCCAGGTGCTTTTTCCGCGGTTTCTTCTTTCGGTGGAACCGGGCGGTGTTTGCGATAATGTCGATCTCTTTCTGGTCGAAACCGAGAAGCTCGGAATTTTTTATGATGTAATAGGAATGCGCATGGTGGTTGGTATAAGAAATGAACGAGCCGATGTCGTGCAGGAATGCGGCATACTCAAGCAGTTCCCGTTCCCAGTCGCCATAATGGTGAAGTTTTGCCTCTTTTGCCGAATCGAAGATCTCAAGCGCCAGCCGGGTCACCGTCCGGGCGTGCGCTTCGTTGATCCCGCAGGAGCGGCCCAGCTGGAGAACGCTCGTTTCCCGTGGCGAGAGAGTCCCAAACAGCGGGAAATCCTCCATGCGCGAAAGGTAATCGGCAAGAAGGCCGTCCTGGAGGCCCCGGTTGGTGACGGTAACCGATTCAAGACCCAGTTCTTTCATGAAGGTTTCGAGGATTACGGCTCCCGCAATGATGATGTCCGCCCGCTCGGGATTGATGCCCGGTATTTTCCGCCGCTCTTCGAGCGGAAGCGAACAGAGCATCTCGGTCGTCTTTTTTAAGTCCCGGTAGGTAAGTACCCCGGCCGGGGCAGGTTTATCCGGGGGGAAGGCTTTTGCCGCGATCTCGGTGAGGTTCATGATACTGCCTGAACTGCCGATAGCGAGATCGATTTTCTGGTTTTTGATCTTCTGGACGGTATGGATGATCGCGTTTTTCACGTACTGCTGGAGGAGCCGGTACTGGTCGGCGCGGACCGGCCCGGTCTCGTCTTTTGTGAAGAACTGGTTGGTGAGGCGGATGGCGCCCAGCTTGAAACTGTCGAGGAACTGGTACTGGTGCTGGCCGCCCACGGCGATCTCCGTGCTCCCCCCGCCGATATCGATAAAGAACCCCTGCTTTTCTCCAAGGTGGAAGCTGCCGGCAACCCCGAGATAGATGAGCCGGGCCTCTTCGCGGCCGGGGATGACCCTGACATCGAGCTGCGCCTCGCGCCGGATCCGGCCGAGCAGTTCGGCCTGGTTCTGTGCCTCGCGTGCGGCAGAGGTTGCAACTGCAACGAACTCTTCTGCTGCAAACGTGCGGGCAAGATCGGCGAATTTCCGGCAGACCAGGCAGGCCCGGTCGATGGCCTCGGGAGTAATTTCCTCGTCGTCGAATTCCCCTTCCCCAAGGCGCACCTGCTGTTTCTGCCGGGTAAGGATACTGTAGGAATGGTTCGGGTTGAACCGGACAACGAGCATACGCACCGAGTTTGTCCCGATATCGATGAATGCGACAATCCTTCCGGCAGCCCCGACTTTTCTTGTTTTTATGGTATCACCAGCGGCAGTGTGAAGACTTTAGCGAAGAGATCGCTCTTTTTTATTGCCCGTTCCCTGCAGGGACCGGTATTGCCGGTTCCGGTTGGTTCGCAGAGGATTTCAGTCTCGCGGATGGTGCAGTTAAGATCCGTAATGCAGCTGTCATGGGTATAATCGAAACCGTCGGCGATCCGGAGCAGCGCGGCAAGGAGAAGGACGCGCTCTTTGTCCTCCTGCGGGAGAAGCCGGTAGAATCCCTTGTGCCGGATCGCTGCCTGGCCGCCATGGAGCCCGGCGATAAGCGCGATCATGCCCTGCTCTTTTATGTTTACGAAAAGCCCGTTTTCCGCGAGGATGAGGGCCGCACCGCGGGCCTGGTGGCCGCGCCTTCCGCCAGCCCAGCCGATATCGTGGACAATTGCGGCATACCGGAGGAGGGTCCGGTCGCGGTTTTTGAGGTTGTGAAGGGTAAGAAGACCGGTAAAGAGCCTGTCGGCAAGGTCGGCGACATGCAGGCTGTGCGCCTGCTGGTCCGGCACCGGATCCAGCATACGGAGAAACGCTGCCTCTTCAGCTCCTTGCGTCCCGGTCTTCCGGCGCCGGCAGGCAGAACGCTGGCCGTCGAGAGCGCAGGCTTCGAGATCTTCCCAGAACCCGGCCCGCAAAAGCGCATCCCAGCAGCGGACAAACTGCCGGTAGAGCCGGTTGCGTTCCTTCTCACGGTTGCAGAGCAGCTGGCGGAAGGGTGTAAGATCGGGAATGGTTTTTTCCTCGGTTGTTTCACGGAATGCTTTCCGCGACCGGGCCGTAAGGATTGCATGTCCCAGATCATCGATCCAGACATCGCAGTCATGAATCTCTCCGAGCAGATCCTGGAGCCGTTTGAGCTGCCTGATCTGTTTTGCCATCCCCCTCCGGTAGATCGGTGCGAAGGTCTCGATCGTGTACCGGAGTTTTTTTATTGCTATCCGAAGGGCATGGTGTTCGGGGACTGCATCGGGGGAACGGATGAAGGGCTCGTACTGCTGTGGAGATACCAGCCGCGCACCGATCCGGTCCGCTGCAACCGGGGGAACACCGGAAATGCAGTTCTTTTTTCCCCGGGTCTTCTGATCGGCCAGCGCACGGCAGGATTCCCGGAGACGTAACAGCTCGCCGCCCTGCTCTATTTTGTCGAGGATGCCGACCAGTTTTTCCTGCTGGGTTTTCCGCTCGCTGCGCAGTTTTTTTTGCAGGCGCACGAGAGGATCCGCGCCGGTCCTTATCGGGACCGGGCTTTCGGATGTTTTTCCCGCGGGAACCCGGCCCCGGCCTTTCAGGTATTTTTTCAAAAATGCGATCCTGACATCGGTGTCCCGGGCGGCCCCGAGGGCCCGGGTGCAATCTTTGACCTCACGGATCCAGAGACGCAAATCTTTTTCCGGGAAACAGAGGGGAAAGAGCGGCAGCGCTGCCCGGAGCCGGCGGGAGGCGACCCTGAGCCGGTGGACCGCTTCGGTGTCGTCCGAATTCCTCACCTGGCCGATCTCAAGAAAGAACGTGTCGAGCAGGGGCAGGAGACGCGATGCCGCAAAGGCACAGGCGCCGGGGACCGGCACTGCCGGGTCAGGAGCCGGCATGGTACCAGGACCCCTGGTGTGCAAGGAACCACGCCTGGGAATCAACCGGGTTTTCTCCTTTCTTCGGGAGCCTGCGGGCGTACGACCCGTCCCCGGCCATCAGCCGCAGCTGCTGGTTGTCCGCGAGTTCGGTTGCAAGGATGGTTGTGAGAAGTGCTTTTTTTATGGAGGGATTAGTCACCGGGAAGAGCACCTCCACCCGCCGGTCGATGTTGCGCGGCATCAGGTCGGCGCTCCCGAGCAGCACTTCGTCCTTCCCGCCGTTCCTGAAATAATAGATCCGGGCGTGTTCGAGAAACCGTCCCACGATAGCAGTCACGGTGATGTTCTCGCTTACGTCGGGAATTTCGGGGCGCAGGCAGCAGATCCCCCGTATCTGGAGATCGACTTTTACCCCGGCTTCGGAGGCCCGGTAGAGCGCGGCAATGCATTCCTGGTCGACAAGGGCGTTCATCTTGAAGATGAGGTGGCCCCCGCCCTCTTTTTTATGGAGTGCGATCTCCCGGTCGATCCGGGAGATCATCCCGCTGCGCAGGGTCACGGGAGCAACAACGAGCTTCCGGTACTGGTCGAAACGGGCATACCCGGTCAGGAAGTTGAAGAGGTTTGCAGCATCGTCGCCGATATCGCGGTCGCAGGTAAACATCCCGAAATCGGTATAGATCCGGCTTGTCGTTGCATTGTAATTACCGGTACCGAGGTGCAGGTAGCGCCGTATCCCGTCTTTTTCCCGGCGTACGACCATGCAGAGCTTTGCATGCACCTTGAGGCCGACAACCCCGTACACCACATGAACGCCGGCTCGTTCGAGTGCACGGGCCCAGCCGATGTTGTTCTCCTCGTCGAACCGGGCCTTGAGCTCGATTAAGGCTGCCACCGCCTTCCCGTTCTCCCGGGCCTCCATGAGCGCTTTTACTATCGGCGAGTTCGAGCCGACCCGGTACAGGGTGATCTTGATCGCAAGGACGCCCGGATCGTGGGCGGCCTGCCGGATGAAGTTTATCACCGGGGTAAAACTGTCGTACGGGTGGAAGAGGAGGATGTCCTTTTTCCTCACCGCAGAGAAGATGTCCTTTTCTTCGGCAAGTTCCGGCGGGACGGACTGCTGGAACGGGGGGTCCTTGAGGTCGGGGCGGTCGAGAGAGAGGAGCTCCATGAGGTCTGCCATTCCCACGGGATAGCCGATCCGGTAGAGCATGTGGGGGCCGATCCCCAGTTTTTTCTCAAGCATCTGCACGGTGTTCTCCTGCATGGTAGAGTCGACTTCGATCCTCACCGGCGTCCCGCGTGCCCTCTGTTCCATGATCTCTTCGACCGTTGTCAAAAGATCGGATGCCTCATCGACCTCGATATCGAGATCTGCATCCCGGGTGATGCGGAAGGGATAAGCCCCGACTACTTCGAGGCCCGGAAAGAGGAGATCGAGATGGGCGGCAACAAGGTCTTCGAGGTACACGAGATGGACGTTCTTGTCGTTGTGGCTTTTTGCCGGTGCCGGTACGCGTATGAGACGGGGGAAGAGGCCGGTGGGCACCTTGATCCGTGCGAAGAGTTCCTTTTTGTCCTGGTCGCGGACAACGATGGCAAGGTTGAGCGAGAGGTTGGAAATGAAGGGGAACGGGTGGGCGGAATCGAATGCGAGCGGGATGAGGACCGGGAAGATCTCCTCGATAAAGTAGGTTCGGAGCGCATCTTTCTGTTTCTGGTCCAGGTCCCGGTAAGGCGAGATGAAGATCCCGGCCTGCGCGAGTTTCGGGAGGATCTCGCGGTTCCAGCAGTCGTACTGGAGAGTGAGTTCGGGAAGGAGCGCTTTTTCTATCGCAACGAGCTGCTCCGAAGCGGTCATCCCGTCGGGAGGGGCTTTTAAAACACCCTGGGCTGCCTGGCGCTGGAGGCCCGAGACCCGGATCATGAAAAATTCGTCCAGGTTGTTTGCGAAGATGGCTAGGAATTTCACCCGCTCGAGCAGCGGGTGGCGTTCGTCCATTGCTTCTTCGAGTACGTGGTGGTTGAACCGGATCCAGCTCAGTTCGCGGTTGATATAGAGAGTCGGGGAATCCGGTGCAGGCGGGGCATCTGTCATGCAATCATCCCGGGAGATGTTCCTGTATATTCAGGGGCTCCATCTTCCGCTGTATATACTGGAAAATAGGGACGCACCCTTTATCAATCCCTCTCCTGAACAGAGACCTATAGGGATCACAGGAGGCTCACCCGTAAAATTTGGTAATCTGTAAATACGATCCTCGTAAGATGAATCTGGTATGAAGTACTGGTTTCTTCCTGTTGTGTTCATCGTAATTGCATTCCTGGTCTGCGCCGGCTGTACAGAGAGCGCTCCTTCAGTAACGCCTTCAGGGAACAATGTATCTGTACCCGGTGCGGGTAACACAAAGACTGTCTACGTTGTCGGTATCGATGGAGATTACTTCCCGTACTCGTATATCGATTCGAACGGCAACCCCACCGGGTTTGATGTCGAGTCGATCCAGTGGATTGCAAAAGATCAGGGTTTTGACGTGACGATCCAGCCGATGGCCTGGGACGGCATCATCCCGGCGCTCCAGGCAAAGAAGATCGATATGGTCTATTCGGGCATGACAAAGACTCCTGAGAGAATGGAGCAGGTCAACTTCTCCAAGACCTACTGGGTAGTCAACCAGGCACTTGCCGCACGGAACAGTTCTTCGGTTACGATGGATGACGTCCTTGCCGGGAAAGTCACCATCGGGACCCAGCGCGGCTGTTCGGCCAACACGTGGATTGAGAACAATCTCATAAAGAACGGTACGCTTGCCAGCAGCAACCTCACGTTATACGACAACTTCCCGCTCGCGCTCGCCGATCTTTCGAATGGCCGGACCGATGTCGTGATGTTCGATGAACCGGTCGTTGTCCATGCAATCAGGGACCAGCCGATGAAAAAGATTGGCGTGATCGACACGGACGAGGCCTTCGGTATCGCGGTCCGCAAGGACGACACCGCACTTCTCGATTCGCTTAATACCGGTCTCGACCACCTGATGGCTTCCGACAAGTGGAAAGAACTGATCCAGAAGTACGACATGCA
>JAQWDG010000013.1:15439-20643 GCA_028705545.1 Methanoregula sp.
ATCGAAGGTAAGCCCATCCATATTGTCTACGAGATCGATACCGGCGAGCAGTACGGGATTGCAATCCGCAAGAACGACCCGGAGCTTCTCGCACTGATGAACTCGGGACTTGCCGATCTCCACGCAGACCCGTACTGGCAGAAACTGCTCACGGAATACAAACTGGCATAATCCACAAGGTATCTGACAATCGCGAAAAAAGAGGACCTGCTTTCACATGACCGATGCGCTCATTCCCATCCTGATAGAATGGCTCCCGTATCTGTTGCAGGGAATTGTGCTCACCCTGGTGCTCGTGGTTGCGGCTCTCGCGATGGGACTGGCCATCGGCCTGCCCATGGCGCTCGGACAGATCTATGGGACGAAACCGGTCCGGTACGCCATTGAGGTGTATGTCTGGTTTTTCCGTGGCCTGCCGCTCCTTGTCCTCCTCTTTTTGTTCTATTTCGGTGTGTTCCCCTCGCTTGGTCTCGACCTCCCTGCATTTATCATCGCGATCGTAGTGCTCGGTCTCCGTGGCTCTGCCTACCAGTCCCAGATCTTCAGGGGGGCGATCCTCGCCATTTCTGAAGGGCAGATGACCGCGGCGCGGTCGCTTGGCATGACCCGGTGGCAGGCAATAAAATCGATCATCCTCCCGCAGGCTATGCTCGTTGCCCTGCCCGGCTGGTCAAACGAGTACCCCACCGTGCTGACCGATACCTCGATCTGCTATGCTATCGGCGTGATGGAACTCCTGACCCGGACTTCGCAGATAGTCTCGCAGACATACCTGACCATGCCGATCTACATTGCCTGCGCCTGCGTGTACATCGCGCTGAACTATGCCGGGATGAAGTGCTTAAACAAGCTCGAAGAAAAAGTGATGGTGCCCGGGTTCGGCCACGCAAGTACGTGATACCATGACAGAAAGTGACTGTGTGTTAAAAGTCGAAAACCTCTGCAAGTCCTTTGGCGAGATAAAGGTGCTCTGCGGAGTCTCGTTTACCGTACGGCGGGGTGAGACGAAAGCCTTTATCGGCCCGTCGGGAACCGGGAAGAGCACGCTTTTGCGCTGCATCAACCAGATCACCGAGCCCGACAGCGGCCGGGTCTGGCTCGATGGCGAAGAGGTGACCAACAGCGGGACGAAGATCAACTATTTCCGGCAGAAAATGGGAATGGTCTTCCAGAACTTCAACCTCTTCGACCACCTGACCGTCCAGAAAAATGTCGAGATCGCGCTCCTGAAGGTCAAAGGAATGAAACCGGAAGAGGCGACAAAGAAGGCGCTCTTCGAGCTCGACCGCGTCGGCCTTGCGGACAAGGCGGACTGCTACCCGGCCCAGATCTCGGGCGGGCAGGCGCAGCGCGTCTCGATCGCCCGGGCGCTTGCAATGGACCCGGATGTGATGCTCTTTGACGAGCCGACATCGGCGCTCGACCCTGAGCTGACCCGTGAGGTGCTTGAAGTGATCCGGATGCTCGCAAAGCAGGGCATGACCATGCTCATTGTAACCCACGAGATGCGCTTTGCCCTCTCGGTTGCAAACGAAGTCCTCTTCATGGAGAACGGGACGATCGCAGAACGGGGAACGCCCGATGAAGTTCTCAAAGGAGCCGGCTTTGATCGGATGAAGAAATTCATCGGGAAAATCGAGGAGTACCGGTAACTTTTGCGAGCCTGACTGCCCATGGATCAGATCACTTTCCTCACCCAGATCATTGCCCCGGCCTTTGCAAGCGGCCTGTTGATGACCCTTGCCCTCATCGCAGTAGCGGCACCGTTTGGCTTCCTGCTCGGATCGGCAGTCGCGGTGGGAAGGGCCTACGGGAGCCCCGGGGTACGGCTCGCCGCCAAGGGGTTTGTGATCTTCTGCAAGGGCTGTCCGCTCCTCCTTTTGCTCTTCATCCTCTATTTCGGGATGCCCTCGGTAGGGATCGTGCTTACGCCGTTTGTTGCATCTGTCATCGGTTTTATCTGCTGCAACGCGGCCTACAACTCCGAATATATCCGGGGGGCAATCCACTCGATAAAAGACGGCCAGATGACCGCAGCACAGGCACTCGGTATGTCCAAGTGGCAGGCGGTTCGCTGGATTGTCCTCCCGCAGGCGTTAAGAAAAGCTTTCCCGGGGATCACGAACGAGTTCATCTACCTCGTGAAATACTCGTCCCTTGCATACATGATCACGCTCATCGAGCTGACCGGTGCGGCAAAGATGATTGCAACCAAGTATTTCATGTACAACGAGACGTTCTTCTGTGTGGGAATAGTCTATCTCATGCTTGTAACCATCACGACCATTGCCGCGCACTTTATCGAGAAGAAATACGCGATCCCGGCCGGGCAGGCGGCGTGCAGCCCGATTGCATGACCTGGCGCGGCTCGCAATCTACCAATACTATTGACCAATCTTAAAACACTCTTTTTTAGAGACATTCCTTTTCCAAATTTCCGCAGGAATACTCATGTGTAATTTTTGTCTTTTGTGTCCGGAAATCTGTTTCAGGCACTCCCCCTGGCGAGACGGGCGTTGCCGTGCCGCCTGTCGAGCGCGAGGGGGCTGGGGGCGCGTGTTCGTTTTACCAGGATATTCCCGGTGAAGAGCTGCCATAAAAAATCGCATATGATAAAAGAAAATGTGTATTTTTACTTCCCTAAAAAAAGGATTTTTCATTAAATTAAACAGCTCCCGTCCTCACGCCTTCCCCGGTACCTTCCGCGGATACTGGACAAGGGCAAAGAGCAGGCCTGCGACCAGTACCAGGACCGGGAAGAAGGCAAGGGTTGCAACAAGCCCGATATGATCGGCAATCGCACTTGAGACCGAGACACCAATGCCGCCGGCCCCCATGGCAATGCCCATGAAGAGGCCGGAGATGAACCCGATCCGGGTAGGCATGAGCTCGTGCGCCATGGCAATCGTGACCGAGAACGATGCCCAGAGCAAAAAGCCAAAGCAGAGCATTGCGATGATCTGGAGCGTCCCTTGAGTCAGGAGAATCGCGGCAAAGGCCGGGATGGAGCACAGGGTCGTTGCGACAACAACGGGTTTCCTGCCCACATGGTCTGAGACATAACCCCCGGTGAGCTGCCCGGCAACGCCGGCAAGGAGCATGGCGCTGACAAGGAATGTTGCGGTAAGGATCGGGTATCCGGAGAGGACAAGGTACGTGGGGAGGAACGTCATTGCCCCGAACGTGACCCAGGCGCGGAGCGTTGAACCGGTAAAGAGGAGAATCACCGGTTTCCAGTTCTCGTCGCCTTTGGCCTCTTCATGCCGCGCCGCCAACGGGCAGGTGTCCGGGATCGGGCGAACGATGAGGAGAAGCGCACCGATCACGGCAGGAATTATCAGCCACGTTACCGCGGGGAGACCGCCGGTTGTTATCACGATACCCCCGAGGATCGGCCCGAGTGCCTGCCCGAGGTTGCCGCCCACGACAAAGAACGAGGTGAGCCGACCCCGGTTGCCCGATGCCGCGATCGCATCCACCTTGCAGAGCGCACCCGGGTGGAAGGTTGCGTGGCCCACGCCCGAGATCGCAACGCAGCAGAGCATGATCATATAGTGGTCCGACAAAAAGCCCAGGAATGCAATCCCGCAGCCGGAGAGAAGGATGGAGACCGCCACGCTGACCCGGAATCCCTTTTTGTCCGCAAGGCTCCCAAAGACCGGCTGGAGCACAGAAGAGATCAGGCTGTGCATCACCGGGAGGAGCGCGGCCTGGAAGTAACTGTACCCGAGCGTGGTGATAAGGAGCGGCTGGAGCGCCATCAGCACCGGGGCGTAGATATCGTTGATGAGGTGCGCAAGCGTGAGCTGGGCGATCTCACGCATCCGTGACGGTGCGTGCTCTGCTGCCGGGTGCCCGCCACGATCGGGAGTGCTTACGGTCATTCTGGCAGCTTCCCGCTTTCTGTCATGTCGGTGAGTTCAGCGATCCGCTCATCGTAGACAGACTCGAATGCCGAGAAGACCCGGCCGAGAAATACCCGTTCTTCATCGGTTAATTCGCCAAGACGCCCGGCAATCCTCTCGTACATCTGCCGGTGGGTTTTCTCGTGATTATCGTACGCGATTTTTCCCGCGGGAGTAAGAACCAGCGAGACCTCTTTTTCATTTTTTATTCCCCGGACCTTTTTTACAAAGCCCTTCTTCTTGAGCCGGGTCACGGTCTGCGATGCAGCGGACGGCGTCACACCGAGAATTTCGGCAATGGTCCGGATATTGTTCTCCTTTGTCATGCCGATGGCCTGGATGGTGTGGATCTCCGATAAGAAAAGCGGCTTTTCCACGCCAAACGTGCGGGGTATATTCTCTATGAGGTTCATCTTGTTCCGGATCTGCATCCAGATGCAGTATAATTCCGGTAATTCAGGGGGATGATTATCTGGTTCAGACATTTGTGGATATAGTTAATGATTAAGATACTAATTAAAACTATCCGGCCGGTAAAAAACCCGTTTTTTAGATCTCAATTTTTATATCGGGTGAGAGGGATAACAGGATCCATATGACAGGTGAGGAAAGAAAAGACCGCCGCGAAAAACGAAGACATAACCACGGCGGGACGTACATGTTCATTCCGGCCGGGATCCTGATAGGTCTTGGAGCCGGCCTGCTTATCGGTCATCCGGCTTCAGGTGTCCTGGTCGGCCTGGGTCTGGGCTTTATCGGGACGGCTCTTGCCCGGGCAAAGGCTCCCGTACCGGCAGAACCCGGCACTGACAATACGGATGGTCCGGACAACTATTGCCGGAAATCGTCCCCGGTCCTCTTTGCACTCCTCGGGATCTTTATGATCTGTCTTGGCATCGGGATTGTCTGGATGCCGGTTGGATTCTGGCCGGTCGTTGCCGCGGCATTCCTGATCCTTTTCGGGGTCTGGATCCTGTACCGGGGTTTTCGTACCGCAGAACCATAATATCCGTTTTTCTGCTGGCCTCCTTATTATCTGCCAGGACCGCTCCCGGGAAGCAACCACCAGGTACCGGTACCGTGCACCTGAATTGTTTTGGCCCGGAAAAAATCCGGGAAAAAGTTTTTTCGCGCGAAAAAAGGTTGTTAGTTACCCAGCCAACAGTTGGATAATTATCCAACAGTTGGATGTACAACTAACTCGTCTTTTTCGGCTCCGACGTGAATTTTTCGGTAGGCACAGGGTTTTATTAAAAATCCGGAACCGCCCGAACCGGGAAAATTTTTCAAACCAAAAAA
>JAQWDG010000149.1 GCA_028705545.1 Methanoregula sp.
TGAAGACCGAGGATGTTAAGCGCACCAAGCGACGGGTACGTTGAGGCAAATGCGACCGGGATGATGGCGAAATACTTGGCGATATCGTTTGCGATGGAGAACGTGGTCAGCGCTCCCCGGGTCATGAGGAGCTGTTTACCTATCTCCACGATCTCGATGAGTTTGGTCGGGTTCGAATCAAGATCGATCATGTTCGCCGCTTCCCGGGCCGGCTGGGTGCCGGTATTCATCGCGACCGCGACATCGGCCTGGGCAAGTGCCGGGGCATCGTTCGTACCGTCGCCGGTCATCGCGACCATCCGGCCGCCGGCCTGGTACTCCCGGATGAGTCTAAGTTTGCTCTCGGGAGTCGCCTCGGCCAGGAAATCATCGACACCGGCTTCTGCCGCAATTGTTGCGGCCGTGAGCCGGTTGTCCCCGGTGATCATGACGGTCTTTATGCCCATCTTCCGGAGCTGGACAAAGCGCTCCTTGATCCCGCCTTTGACGATATCTTTTAAGTGGATGACCCCGAGCGCCTTCCCGTTCCGTGCGACAACAAGCGGCGTGCCGCCGGCCCGCGAGATGGTATCGACGGTCTGCCTGAGTTCATCAGACACCGTATTGCCGCTCGTTTCGATATACCGGAACAGCGCATCGGCCGCGCCTTTCCGGATATGGAGGTCTCCCTGATCCACGCCGCTCATCCGGGTCTGGCTTGAGAACGGGATAAACTGCATCCCGATGTCGGGTCCCGAAGCGCCGACTGTCCGGCCCCGAAGGCTGTATTTTTCCTTTGCGAGCACAACGATACTGCGGCCCTCGGGGGTTTCATCGGCAAGCGACGCCAGCTGTGCGGTCTCTGCAAGATCCTGGATCGCAGTCCCGTCCACCGGAATAAATTCAACCGCCTGCCGGTTCCCGAGCGTGATGGTGCCGGTCTTGTCAAGCAGGAGGACATCGACATCCCCGGCCGCCTCGATCGCACGGCCAGATGTCGTGATCACGTTTCTCTGGATCAACCGGTCCATGCCGGCGATGCCAATTGCAGAGAGGAGGCCGCCGATCGTTGTCGGCGCGAGGCAGACAAAGAGTGCGATAAGAACGGTGATCGTGACCGTTGTCCCGGCCCCGGTTGCCTGAACACTGAATGCAGAGAACGCATAGAGCGTAGCTGCAACTACGATAAAGACCGTGGTCAGGCCCAGGAGCAGGATGTTGAGTGCGATCTCGTTTGGGGTCTTCTGGCGCTTTGCCCCTTCGATGAGACCGATCATGTGGTCGAGGAACCCTTCACCGGGATTTGCGCTCACGCGGACGATCAGCCAGTCCGAGAGGATGACCGTGCCGCCCGTAACTGCACTCCGGTCCCCGCCGGATTCGCGGATGACCGGGGCGCTCTCCCCGGTGATTGCGCTCTCGTTTACTGAAGCGATGCCTTCGAGAATTTCCCCGTCCACCGGGATCGTGTCCCCGGCCTTTACGTAAAACAAATCAGACTTGCGGAGCAGCGATGAGGACACCTGTTCGAAGTCTGTTGCCTGAGGCTCGCTCTCTTTTGCGATCCGGTAGCCGTCACGAAGCCGTTTTGCTGCTGTGTCCTGCCGCATCTTCCTGAGGGATTCGGCCTGTGCTTTTCCCCGGCCTTCGGCAAGTGCTTCGGCAAAGTTTGCAAAGAGGACGGTGAACCAGAGCCACGCGGAGACTGCCCCGATAAACCCTGCCGGAGCTTCCCCCTGCCAGAGAACGGCCTGGAGATACAGGAGGGTTGTAATCACGCTGCCGACTTCCACGGTAAACATGACCGGGTTTGATATGAGCGTCCTCGGGTCGAGTTTGAAGACTGCATCGACAGCCGCCCGCCGGTACAGTCCCGGGATCTTCTGGACGGCCCGGGTGTCTGTTGTTTCAGACATGGATGACACCTCCTATCATTCCCATGTATTCAGCGATGGGGCCAAGAGAGAGTGCCGGAAGATAACTAAGTGCCCCTATCACGATGATGACAAAGACCAGCCAGATGATAAAGAGCGGCCGGTGATCGCGCAGCGTTCCTTCTCCTGCGGGGACGATCTTCTTTGCGACAAGCGAACCTGCGAGTGCGAGCGTCAGGATGATCGTCGCATAGCGCCCGACAAACATACAGATTGCGGTTGCAAGGTTGTAGAACAGGCTGTTTGCCGAGAGCCCGGCAAAGGCGCTCCCGTTGTTCTGCGATGCCGAGGTAAAGGCATACAGGATCTCTGAGAGCCCGTGCGGTCCCGGGTTAAAGATACCGGCCTGGCCCGCCTGCGTCAGAACCGCAAGCGAGGTAAAGGCAAGGATCAGGATGATCGGGATGAGGATAATGATCGTCGCCATCTTCATCTCGTACTGCTCGATCTTCTTGCCATAGAGCTCCGGTGTCCGCCCGACCATGAGGCCGGCAATGAACATCGCGATAATTGCAAAGACGAGCATCCCATAGAGGCCCGAGCCGACCCCGCCAAACACCACCTCGCCCAGCTGCATGTCGAAGAGGAGGACGCCTCCTGCAACCGGCATGAAGGAGTCATGCATCGCGTTGACGGCACCGCAGGAGGTTACGGTCGTCACCACGGCAAAGAGGGCGGAGGGGACGATCCCGAACCTGACCTCTTTTCCTTCCATATTTCCTCCTGACTGAAGGTAGGACGGGGTCTGGTCAATACCAAGCGATGAAAGCGCCGGGTTGCCGCCCTGCTCCGACCAGATGGCAAGACCAACGAGCGGCAGGAAGATCAGGGACATGGCGATGAGGAGTGCGACACCTTTACGCCGCGATCCGATCATGCCCCCGAACATCATGCAGAGCGCTGCGGGGATGATGATGATTGCAAAGGTCTCGACAAAGTTCGAGAACGGTGTCGGATTTTCCAGGGGATGCGCCGAGTTGGCATTATAGAACCCGCCGCCGTTTGTGCCGAGATGCTTGATAGCGACTTGGGATGCGACGGGCCCGAGCGGGATCGTCTGGTTTGTGACAAGGGCGCCGGTACTGTCTTTTACCGGGTCAAGGAGCGGTACGGTTACCGCACCGGAAAAGGTCTGGGGTGTTCCCTGCGAGACAAGCACCAGGGAGAGGACCAGGCAGATGGGAATCAGGATGAGTGTGCTTTTCACAAGAAGCGACCAGAAGTTTCCGATTGTTGTCCCGGATTTCCGGGTGAACGCGTAGATGAGCGCGACAAGAACCGCAAGAGCGACCGCGGCCGAGAGGAAATTCTGGACGGCCAGGCCCACCATCTGGGTGAAGTAACTCATGGTGATTTCGGGGACATAGGCCTGCCAGTTGGTGTTTGTTGCAAAACTTACTGCCGTGTTAAGCGAGAGGTCCCAGGGGACGGCACCGAGGCCGGCCGGGTTGAGCGGCAGGAACTGCTGGACGAGCTGGAGGAAAAAGACAACCGCGATGCAGGGGATGGTAAAGACCATGACTGCTACTGCAAACTGCTTCCAGTCCATCTCCTCGTTGGGAGAGACCCCGCTCCATCCAAGGATCTTCTGTTCGATCCGGTCGAAAACCGGGGAGAAGAAGTTCGGCTTGCCGGTAAAGACCTTTGCCATCCACGAACCCAGCGGTACGCAGAGGAGTGCAACAAGGCCGATAAAGAGGAGCAACTGGATCCAGTCCGCGATCCGCATGCCAAAGACCAGGTCCGGGGGGCTGGCATAGGCAGTTGATCCGGAAAACTGCGGCACGGAGATTTTTCCGGTGCTCAGGTCATCGAGCGCGAGGTTTAAGGAAAGGACATTTACCCGGGGCTCGCCGAAGATCCCGAACTGGCGCGGCTCGATCTGCGAGGCTACCAGCGCCGAGACGTCGGGTTCGGAGAGATTGCGTTCGCGGGCAATGCGGGGCACCTGGTAATAAGCGGCCGCAACTGAAATGTCCGGGTCAAGACCGCTGCCCGAGGCGGTGACGAGATCGACCGGGATCTCGTTTGTGTTGCCGGGATCAACTGCATGGAGTGCATCGACCCGGGCTTTGACCTGATCCACGAGGGCAGGGTTATTGGGTCCGAGGTTGGAACCTCCCGAGGCTTCTGCGTTATACGGTACGGGCGATGTTGCAGACAGCCTGCCCCAGAAATATTTTGACGACGAGAACGGCTGGCCGATCTGCGAGGAACCGGAGACCTGTCCGTTATGTATGAGAATATCCCCGTTTGCCTGTACAGGGAATGCAACCTGGGCGATACCGGTGACAACGAGAGGGTAAAGAATGCCCACGAGCACGGTGAGCAGGAAAAAGATCATTACCGCAGGCTTTGCTTGTTTTCTGATCAGGGATCCTATGGATCTGGTGGTAGTCATAAAGACCGCCTCTTTTAACGCATACGGGCCATAATTCACGTTTTTTTGCTGGTCACACTGATGCGGTGTACGACGCTTCAAAAGTGATTGTATATATGCTTGGCAGTCCGGCAAAACGGGTACGGTCTCTTTAAGAAAGTGAATATTATAAATCCACCGGTTATGGAAATTTACCCGCGCAGCTCTTTTTGGAAGTTCTTCCTGCGAGTGCCCCCATTCTCTTGATCTGTTCCCAAAACAAGGAAGCATTCACCGAATTTTCCACCCCTTTTTTTCCGGAAAACTTCCTATCTCAACCCGGCATCGCTCAAAATCCCGCCCCATAACCCCCCACCCCTCCCCCTCAGGGCCCGGACAGGGGGGTGCCCTCCGGATTTTTTGCCACCCCCCTCACCTTAGTTTTCTATTTTCACAAACAGACCCCCACCCCCCCTGTCCGGCACAAAACAGGGGACTACCCCCCTTGCTTCCAGTCCCGAAAGGTGTGCTTCGCGTGGAGCGTCCGACGAAACGGGGAGGGGGGACCACCCCTCCGGTTGCGATCAGGGGGGGTGGGGTATCGCATAGAAGGGGTGGGGGTACCCTCCCCTCCTCCAAAATG
>JAQWDG010000150.1 GCA_028705545.1 Methanoregula sp.
CGGTGGTCTGGAAATCCAGTTCATAGGTTTTGTAGCCGGATACCTTCATGGTATAACTGTGGGAGGAGACACCCAGCGGAGTGCCGTAGGTCTTTCCAACGGCAAGGGTTGCCTGGTTGAAGTAGTCCTCGAAGTCCGATCCGGGGCTCTGGTCGAGATCAACGCTCAGGGTGTTGTAGGATGCGCTGTCCCCCGGGATGGTCTCGGGCGAGTAGAAATTGGCAATATTCATCGTAGTGGTACCATAGTCCCTGACCGCGCTCGTGAGGACATCCTGCCGTGTCCAGGTGTCCGGGTACGCTAAGGTTACTCCGTACTGGAGCGATGCACTGGTGGTCCCGGTACCCGTGGCAACCGCTGTTGGCGGGGCGGTCTGTTCCGGAGTACCGGTCACCGTTGGGGCGGTCTGGCCGGTGGACTGCGTGGCGGACTGTGTAGTACACCCGGCAAAAAGCACGGATACTGCAACAAGCATGACGATCGCGATGCTGATGCAGGAATAACCATAGGTATGTCTCATGTTTTTCTCCTTGTTACCTGCCAGTAGGAGTACCGGGCTAAATGTGTTGTGCTGAATTTCATGGATTGGAAGGTGCGGAGATGAATAGGGCGGCCAGGTGGCGCTCTCAGAACGCCGGATGAAGATCATTGAGTTTATCCATGCGAATGGTTCGGTGAAAAGCGGGGACCTGACGCACGTGTACGGCATTTCACGTCAGGCTGCCGGCAAGGAACTTCGTGCGATGGTGGGACAGAACCTGATCCGTCCGGAAGGGAAAGGACGGGCGACCCGGTATGTGATGGTGTGAATCTGGTTGTCGATTTCTTCCGGGAAAATGAGCCTGTGATTTTTTTAAGGTGAACAAGATGAAGCAGGCGTTACCGTTCCGGGATGCCGGGGATTCTCCGAAATGCTGATTATCTAAGAATCTTATATTCTAAGCCGGGATTTTGCATGTCTGGAACAACACTTGTGAAGGTTTCGTCCAAGGGACTGGTCACCCTCCCCAAAAAGATCCGGTCTGATCTGGGGATCCAGGACGGGGATTATCTGGTGATCTCATCCGACAAGGACCAGATTGTTTTTAAAAAAGCAAAAATCGAGATCGATTACGAGAACCCCGATGATGCATGGAAAGAGCATGCCAGAAAAAGGCTGATGCATGACTGAACTGGTCCAGGGATCCGTTGTTCTTGTGGATTTTTCGTATTCCGATCAGGTCCGGTCAAAGGTGCGCCCGGCACTTGTGGTGAGCAATTCCCGGTACAACGGGATTTCCCGCGACGTTATTGTCGCAAAGATCACGTCAAAAAAACCACGGCTTATGGCTGCCGGCCTGACAAATGACGATCTTGTGTCAGGATCGCTGGATGTTCCCAGTTATGTACAGGCTGACGGGATCTATGCCCTGGAAAAAGATCTGATCTGTGATACTATCGGTATTGTCCGGCCGGAAAAAATGCAGGAGATCCGGGCCCTGGTCACGGACCTGTTTTCTCCTGAGGTCCGGTAATCTTTGGTAATAACGTTTTATGAAAGGGAGACTGATCAGATGAAGCAAGCATTACTGGTGATCGATGTGCAGAACGAGTATTTTACCGGGGCGCTCCCGGTAACGTACCCGCCGGGAAGTCTTGGAAATATCACCAAGGCCATGGACCATGCGCACGCTTCCGGGATCCCGGTGGCGGCGATCCGGCACACGAGCCCGGATCCGGATGCGCCGGCATTCCGGAAAGGCTCGCACGGCTGGGCTCTCCACGATGAGATACAAAAGCGGCACGCGGATATCGTGATCGACAAGGCCCTGCCCGGGAGTTTCACCGGCACGGATCTCGGGGCATGGCTGGAGAAAAACGGTATCACGACCGTCACGATCGCGGGCTACATGACCCAGATGTCGCTAGCGACACGACCGCACGCCAGGCCGTGCACCGGGGCTATGCGGTCAACTTCCTGTCCGATGCCACGGGCACGCTCGCGGTCACGAATGCTTGAGGGCCCGGTCACGGCCGAAGAGCTCCACCGGGCGATCCTCGTAACGCAGCAGATGCGGTTTGCCCGGGTGATGACAACGGAGGAGTGGGTGAAGGGGATATGAGTGGACGGGAGGGGTAGCGTCTCATCCGCTTTTACCGGATCTGCCGGATCTCTTTTTCCAGCTCCGGGAGATCTTCTTTTACCACTTTCCATACTCTTAACGGATCCGTCCCGAAATAGGCATGGATCAGCTTGTCCCGCATCCCTGCCATATCGTTCCAGGGAACATTTGGGTGCTGTGAACGCACGGATCCCGGGATACATATAAAAAAACGGGATGCAATTTTAAGGTAATAACATGAGTGTTCCCTCGAATCCCGAAATCCTGAATCTTTTGGCTCACCTTGACCATACTATTGCCGACAATCTCGAATCGTCCAATCTGGATTTCAAACCCTGGAATAATCCCAAAGACGATATGAAAATTGCTTTGGAGTATGCAGCGTGTTTTGCCAATGGAGAAGGCGGAGTTGTCGTATTCGGGGTAATGGACAAAACAATCGGTCGGTCCAAAGCGATTCATGGGGCTCAGGGATATAATCTTGATACCTGGCGGAGGGGAATCTTTGATGGTACCCGACCTCATTTGGAAGTCGATGTAGAAGAATTACCTGTCCCTGAAGGTACCGGTCGTCTCTTAATTGTAAGAATTCCGAAAGGAAATTCACCCCCTTATGGCACGGCGCAGGGTGTTTTCAAACGACGGATTGGAAAAAACTGTATGCCCATTGACCCGGATGAATTTGTGACGATGAGAGTCTCTTCCGGTGCTCTTGACTGGAGCGGTGAAGCAGCGTCAGGAGTCAGTCTGGATGATCTCGATCCCCTTGAAATAGCCCGGGCCCGCTCATTTTTACGCAGTCGTAATCCGGAATCAGCCTTGTTATCCCTGCCTGACTCCGCATTTCTTCAGGGTCTTGAAGCAGTGCGGAATGGGGCCGTGACAAACACCGGTCTCCTGCTCTTTGGGAAACCGGATGTGATATCGGAAAAAATTCCTCAAAACCAGGTTCATTACGTTCACCAGATTTCCGAAATAAAAGTGGCAAGGAACGATCTCTGGCGAATGAGTCTTCTTCAGACGGTTGAGAAGCTGGAGGGGATTTTCTCAAGTCCCATAAATCCGGAAGAAGAGATCCCTGTCGGTTTATTCCGGCTTCGGATTCCGGCGTTTCCTATTGAGGTGGTGCGTGAGGTTGTCCTGAATGCTGTCACGCACCGGGATTATTCACAGCCTGGCGAGGTTTTAATCCGTCATTCCCTGCATGAGCTTGCGGTCACCAGCCCCGGGGGATTTATTGGAGGAATTACCCTTCGGAATATTCTTCGTCATGAACCCGTTGCCCGGAACCGGACGCTTGCAAATGCATTTCTGAAATTAAGGCTGGTTGAATCTGCCGGTACAGGCCGCCGGAAGATATTCATCCCGATGCTGCAATACGGGAAACGGATACCGCGTTATGAAGCGGATGAGTTTCATGTTACGCTCAGGATCTTTAATGGCACCTTTGATCATGCGATGGCACGGCTTATCGCTGAATGGCATGCCCATGGCAAAGATATCGGTCTTGATGGCCTCATGATCCTGACGTATCTCAAAGATCACCGGTATATCAGGACCTCGGATGCAGAAGACCTGCTCCAGCTGGATCGCGATCAGGTACTGGGGATCCTCGATCAGATGAGCGATCCCAAACGGGGAATCCTGGAACGAAAGGGGCATACGCACGAGGCAACGTTCTATCTGACAAAGGCTGTTGCCAGGGATCTGATCGGGAAGGCAGGGTATTCATCGGCAAAGGGTATTGATGGTGCCCGGTACCCTGAGCTTGTGCGGGGTTTTGTCGAAGATCATACGAGTATTTCCAATAGGGAATGCCGGCAACTCCTTGGACTTGGTGAATCCCCCTCAGCACGGGTTGAGGCATCACGGTACCTGAAACTCTGGTCGGGGCCGGATGGTTTCCTGACGGCTGAGGGAAATCCTCCGAAAAGAAAATACTTTTTGCGGAAGCGTTAACAGGGTGTTAACAGCGGGAAACGCCAGAATGTTTTTGCCTTTTCAAAAAAGCCTGTTGCCGCGTTTGAACAAGCCAAATCTCTCCAAATACACCTTATTTCGGACCCTGACGGATCCTGGCCCTGGTGTTAACATTAATGTTAACGTTTGTGTTAGCAATCCGGGTTTTCCTGCACTTATTCTCCGTTACTTTCCGGGTGCTTTCGGGAGATCGGAGAAAAACGGTATTACGACCATTACGATCGCGGGCTACATGACCCAGATGTCGCTAGCGACACGACCGCACGCCAGGCCGTGCACCGGGGCTATGCGGTCAACTTCCTGTCCGATGCCACGGGCACGCTCGCGGTCACGAATGCTTGAGGGCCCGGTCACGGCCGAAGAGCTCCACCGGGCGATTCTTGTTACGCAGCAGATGCGGTTTGCCCGGGTGATGAAGACGGAGGAGTGGGTGAAGGAGGGGTAAGGCGACGGGGCACGATCCTCCAGAGAAAGAATTGTATATGCCCGGGCCTATAGAATAGTGAAAGTAAGTCTTCTGCGTCCAGCTCAGTTGAGAACAAAATCCGCAGCCTGCCTCCGGATCTCCAGGAGGATGCGATCCGCTTTATCGATGAGCTTGTCTGGTGCTAAAAAGAAAAGATCCCCGTCATCGTTCCGGTGAGTTGCAAAAATGTACCCTTAAAGAACATGGTACCTGGTATACCTCGTCCGGCACAAGGCACTGGTATGGCGGGGAAGCTGATGGTCCTTTGCGGTACCAATATTTTTCTGGAGTTTGTCACTCTGACAGGGGGAAGCAGGCTCTGTCGGAACTTTCACGTAGTTCTTGACTGTTGAAG
>JAQWDG010000151.1 GCA_028705545.1 Methanoregula sp.
GTGCCGCCCTCCATGTGGGTGCCGAGATGGATATCGGCATTGCCTTCAACAATCAGCGTACCGCCAGTCATGAAACTTGCAACATCCGAGCCGGCATTGCCCCTGACCCGGAGCACGCCGCCGCTCATGCCCCGCCAGTCGCCACGGTATGCAGCGCCGAGGTAGTTGCCGGCATTGCCGCTGACGGTAAACTCGCCGCCTTTCATGGCAAGGCCGCAGAAAGCGTTGACATTCCCGTTTACCGTAAGCTTCCCCCCCTGCATCCAGCTTCCGGTGTACATATCGCAGGACGAATTGACGACCACTTCGCCGGCCGTCATCTTTGCGCCGATATATTTCATCCGGGTACAGTCGCCGTTAACGACAATCTTTGTCTCTGCGGGTGTTATGCCGGCATCCCCGACGACCGTGAAGAAGTCGCCGATCGTATCGGTCTCTTTTCCCATATAGACCGGGAGTTTTTCGATCCCTGCTGCGGTTTTGCCTGCAAACGTATCGGGATTGAAATTTTCCAGTTCGAGAAAGAGGTCCGGTTGTTTTTTTACGGTGAGCGTGACCGTCTCCATCCTAGTTCACCTGCCCCTGCATTGCATCCACTGCAATGACGTGCTGGTCCGGCACATAATTTTCGGGGATCGCATAGTTTGCTTCGCTTAAACTGTAGTACTTGAGAAATTTCTCCCTGACATCGTGTATGACCTGCTGGTTTTCGGGTACCTTTACATCGACCCAGAAGGTATGCTTGCGGCCCGTATCGACAACCCTGCCGTTCTCGACACAGATCCTGCCGTCCTTGATGAAGTACGCGGCGCTGCCAAATGCTTTTTCGATCTCCGGGCCGGTGGCAGGGAAATTGTCCGGATCGATATTATAGACTGCGACATTTGCGATCATGCCGGGGGCGAGGCCGCCGTACTCTTTGGAAAGGCCGAGCGCCTTTGCCGGGCCGGCGCGGGTCATCTGCGCAAGTTCGTAGAGCGTGATCTCGCGGTCGATTTCTGCGAGCGTTGTGGCATCGATAACCCTGTCTGCGCGTTTGAACGAATTCAGGTATTCATCGCGGATCTTTTTACTCATCAGCCATGAGTATACCCGCGGGTAGCGGGTGAACGGGCCGGCGTTCGGATGGTCGGTGGTGATAAAGCAGCGCATCGGGTCCTTTGCATAGAGCGCGAGCTCAAGGCCGATTGCCCACTGGATGCAGTTGACCGTGATGTCCGGACGGTAGATGTAGGGCACGACACCTGCGGCGGTCTCGAGTTCGACATCCACGTTGAACCACTTGAGGTGGTTCAAGGCATGGAGGTGGTGCTCGAACGGGCCGTCGGCCGTCATCGTGGTAGTCTCGTCCATTGTGACGTTACCGGTATCCATGGTGAGGTTCTTGTGCCCGTTCACGTAGTCCATGACCTCTTTTGCCTTCGAGCAGATGTTGGCAAAGCTGTCCCCGCCATAGGAATGGAACTGGAGGTGGGTCGAGTGCATGACCTGTTCGCGCCCGAAATCGTTCTTTGCCTTGACGCCCTCAGCGAGCCTGAGCGTGTCAAGCGTAACCGTATAGTTCCCGGGATTGCCGAGATCGTTCTGGTGCACATGGAACGAATGCGGGAGGCCGAGGTACTCGTTCGCCTTCATAAGGCCGGTCACGATCTCTGCCGGGGTGATATCGAAGTACGGCACCGGGTCGTGGATGGTCAGGCAGTTAAAACCCCATGCCCATGCTTCCGTGCCGCCAGGATTGACACACTTGATGCCGTATCCCTTGGTCTGCCGGAGGATCCAGGCGATGTATGCCGCAGCATTATCGATCTCCTGGTTTTTCAGGTATTCGAGAATAAACCAGTTGTTCCCGAAGACCGGGAGGGCGGCTTCGTCAATGATGGGGGTGTCCTGGATCTCTGCATGCACATGACGGGCGTACATCGGGGGCATTGCGGCCTCCATGACAAAACCAAATCCCATCCGTGCGTATTCGTACCCGGTTTTGAAAACCGTGGGGATGGATTTGCCGCCCTCAATCCGGGTAATGCCCGGCACTTTATGGGAATCAAAATGCTTGTCTTCGGGACGGTACCAGCGGCCGGCATTCACCTTGGGGCCTGCCACATGGGAGTGGATATCGAGCGCCCCGGCCATAACTGTCATGCCCGTGGCATCGACGACTTTTGCCGAGGCCCCGACCTTCTCGACTATCCTGCCGTCTTTTATGGCGATATCCTTCCTGTCGCCCCGGATACCCTGGACCGGATCAAAAACGTGTCCGTTCCGGACAATAAATTCCGACATTTTACACCCCGCTCCTGACGAAAAATTCACCGGCCCGCTCGCAAGATCCCCTCTTTTCCGGACGTGAGGATATGCGTGAACCCGGGAATCGTATCAGAATCACCCGGGACAACCGGGAGGTATTCTTCGCTGCAGCTGCACAGGATGAATTAACTGACACGTTTTTTTCTGTTCGCTGCATTATTCTTTCATTTCCCGGGTAATCCGCAGGCATCGCGGATTACCTCTACTGCACCCATGATCTGTTCGGCGGGAGCGGCCCTGATCTTTGCAGGAAACCCTTTAAACGAGGGTTCTCCGGTAGAATACGTGTACGACGGGACAATCCGGTTTGCCCACGGGCCCATCGGGATATGGGCAAGACCAGGTACAAGATCCTCCCGGGTTCTTACCGCTTTCAAAACGACACTTCCCACCGGGCTCGTGACCCTGACACGGGTATTTTCCCCGATACCCAGCCGTTTGAAATCCGCGGGATGCAGCTGGACGATCGTACAGGCATCGAAGTATTTTTGGGAAGTCCTGCCTGCTTCCACGCCCACGCCCTGCTGAATGGTACGGCACGTGATAATGTTGACGGTGATTTCACTCTCTGCCATTCTGTAGCCCCAGCCCCTGTTTCCCGCAAGGTATTATTGGTATGCAAACGGGTGTCCGTACTTTTTTCGGACTTGCGGAACCTGAAAATACGACAGGAACCGGTCACCCCATAATGCAATAGGATCTTTCCCATGGAACCGGACAGGAAATCATTTGCGTTGCCTGACCGGTACTTTTAACTTCAGTAATGGTCGTTCATAGGATATAACAAATTGTTACGGGGTATTTTCCGGGAAACGGATGTCCCATAAAAAAATCCCATATACTAGAAGTCCAAAACGGAAAACCCTTCAGGCAGTGTTTTTGTGCTTTCCTTTTGCCGGTGGCTTTCTTTCTATCTTTATCTCGCACTGCCGGTCACCGGTACAGAGTGCCCGCACGAAACGGCCTTCGAACTCTTTATTGAGGAGCGGGACAGCGGAGAGGACAAGGGCCATGCACCGGGCAAAGGAATGCTCGCAATCAGTTGCAAGCGTACAGCTGTGGACAAGGAAAGGACAGCGCTTGATCACCATCACGGCCCGGTCGTCCGAGAACGCGATCGTTTCGGCACCGAGATCCGGGCCAAAGATCACGTGCATACCGGCCTGCACCGCCTTTGCGATCTCTTCAGCGTTCCGCACCGGAAGCGAGCAGTCATGCGCGACCGTAACAAGAGAACGGGCAAGTTCCATCCAGATCTCGCGCTCGATCGGCCCGTACTTTTCCCTGAGCGCTTCGCGGAAAGCGATATCGTACAGCGCCGGCAGGGTCGCGGCGCACTGCGAGGCAAACCGCCACTTTGCCCCGTCAGGGATCTCTTTTAGGTCCGCCATGGTTGTACGGGAATTTGTACAGGGGGATAATCAATCTGGTGTTTTGGACAATCCCGGCAGATGACGACAATTGCGCCGGTAAAACAACGAATAAAAATAAAACGTGTGGGGGAGCAGGAATGCTCCCCGTCAGAGGTGGTGGATTCCTGATGGATTCTCTTGTGGGGTCTTTATAAGGAGATAATGCGGGAAGGTCCTGATTTCCTGCATTATCCGGACAAGGCCCTCCTGTCGGATCCGTTATAGCTCCGGTTTCCTGCAATGCCCTGCCGGCGGGGTGGTATGCCGGCCCGGTCCTGCTTGAATTTCCGGAGACGGAGACATTCGGGGGCGCTTAAGTCCTTGAAATGTCTGCGACCTGTCTTTTTATTCCGGACAGGCCAGAGGAAACATGATGGTGGTTCCTTTCCTGTTTTTCTTTTTTATCATCTCCTTTTTTGTCTGTTTTTCCTGATCCCGGAGCCTGCAGAGGGCCGCACGGTTTAATGGACACCCGCGGCCATCCCAATCGAAAGAGCCGCGAAACTGAAGATGAAGAGTGCGGCATAGTATTCCATCGGGGTTTTCATTTCTGTCCTTCTCCGGCTGTTTCTTGTTGTTCCTGCAGGTGCCTTCCTGTTTCAAGGCACCACGTAATCTATATTTTACATTTTGTGTTAAATGCTTTCTGAGTGCGACATCGCCTGTACCGTCGGAGTTTTTCCCTTTATTCCCTGAGCCGGTACCTGCCCCGGTTTTTAACAAGGAAACCCTCCGATTCGAGCGCCGCAAGGATCCGCTGTACCCGCACCGGTTCTTCGCCAAGATCTGCGAGGATCTGTTTTTCAAAAACTCCGCTGCGCCCGACAAGCATTGTTAAAATCCGGCCCCGGATCCGCCGGTCCGATCCTTCGAACGGAGCCTGCCGCACATACGCGGTGCTCCGCCGGTTCGGGTTCGGCACCGTTTTCTTGAGCGCGGTGCCGTAGTCCATCAGGGCCCAGTACCATTCCCGGGGATGATTGTTGTCGAGCGCACGTGCCACAAGCGGGAGGATTGCGCGGTCGTCAACGCAGATTTCATCCGGGAAAAATGAATGGATGAAAACCCGGCGGATGTTGGTCTCGATAAAAACAACCGGGGCGTTGAACGCAAATGCACAGATTGATGATGCGGTGGCCGGGCCGATACCG